>CALFXV010000220.1 GCA_937957775.1 uncultured Methylotenera sp.
CGTATTTAGCTACCAATTTCCAATCAGCGCCTTATTGCAAGATTACAAATACGGCAGCAAACTGCATTTGGCCCGCAGCTTCGCCTTATTGCTAAAAAACCGCGTGCCATTGCACACAGTGGACACCGTCATCGCCATGCCCATGCACCCACAACGCTTAAAAGAAAGGGGCTTCAATCAAGCATTGGAAATTGCGCGCGTGCTCTGTGCCGAACAAGCACAGAAGTTGGATTTTGATAGCGTACAAAGGCAGAAGCATAGGCCTGCGCAAGTGAACCTAAGCTGGCAAGCACGCTTAAAAAACATCAAGGGGGTGTTTAAACTGCAGTCCGCGTCGCGCATAGCAGGGCAACGCATTGCCATCCTAGACGACGTCATGACCACAGGCGCGAGCTTAAACGAGCTGGCAAAAACATTAAAACAAGCCGGCGCCAGCCATGTAGAATGCTGGATTCTCGCCAGAACCATAGCCAGACCCTAACCTTTATGTTTACCATCGTTTTATTTGAACCAGAAATACCGCCCAATACCGGCAACATCATACGACTGTGCGCCAACACCGGCGCACAACTGCACCTAATTAAACCATTAGGCTTCAAACTGGAAGACAAACAACTTAAACGCGCCGGCTTGGACTACCACGAGTACGCCAGCTTAGTCGTGCATGAAAATTGGTCGGATTGCAAAGCCGCCTTAAGCAATAGGCGCATCTTTGCTATCACCACCAAGGGCAGCACACGGCATAGCGAAGTGGCTTTTCAAGCAGGGGATGTGTTTGTGTTTGGTCCGGAGACACGCGGCTTACCTGCCTCCGTACTGGAAGAATTCAGCGCCGATCGGCGCTTACGCCTACCCATGTTAGCCAACAGCAGAAGTTTAAACTTATCCAATTCAGCGGCGGTATTGCTATACGAAGCATGGCGCCAAATTGGCTTTACTGAGGGCGTTTAATGCCCTTCGGCTTTTTGCTCGCGGCCCAATAAGGCCATCACCGCATCCTTAGCGCTTTTACCGTGCGACAGCACCTGATCCACTTCATGGGTAATCGGCATGTCCACTTGCAGTGCTTTGGCCCGGCGCATGACCTCGGTGGTGGTATTGACGCCCTCGGCAACGTGACCCAAGTGCTGCAATATATCGGCTAAAGTCTTACCACTGGCCAATTGCAAGCCAACTTCACGATTGCGCGAGTATTGCCCAGTACAGGTTAAAATTAAATCGCCTGCCCCAGCCAAGCCCATAAAGGTCTCCGGACTTGCGCCCAAGGCCACGCCAAAACGCGTCATTTCGGCTGAGCCGCGGGTGATCATGGCAGCACGCGCATTGTTACCAAAACCCATGCCATCCGATATGCCCGCGGCAATGGCCATGACGTTTTTAATGGCACCGCCTACCGACACACCGATCACATCGCTGCTACTGTATACGCGTAAATTACCGCCGTGAATTAATTGCGCAGCCTGCCGCGCAAAGTCAGCATCGCTGGCGGCCAAGGTTACAGCAGTCGGCAATCCACGCACCAACTCTGCCGCAAAACTGGGACCAGACAAGGCACCCCAATGCTGGCCAGTGACGGCCGGGTCACCCAACTCCTCTAAAGCCACCTCAAAAGGCAGTTTAGCCGTATTCGGCTCCAAGCCTTTACTGGCCCAGACCACAGGAGTCTTGTAAGCCAAGGCAGTTATGTCTTTTAGGATTTGTCTGAAACCAGCGGTGGGGACCACAGAAAGGATTAAGTCGGCATCTTGCAAAGCCAGTTGCAAATTGTCCTCTACCTGCAACTGCGCATTGAATTGAAAGTCGCCTAAATACAAAGGATTGGCACGCGCTTTGCGCATACCTGAAACATGGCCAGCATTGCGCGCCCATAATGCCACTTGGTGATGCTGGCTGATGTGCATGGCCAAAGCCGTACCCCACGCACCCGCACCCAACACTGCTATTTTTGCCATTAGCTTAAATTCCTGTACAAAACAACATGGCGGCTAGTCGCCGCCCCATGTGGTGGAAGACAGCACAAAGCCTAGCGTGCCATCCCTATGCTTAACTTTAAGCCAGCCGTTAGTGGGTTTCTGCTCCAGCACCTCGAGCAACACGTCTTTTTCCACCGTGGCCAATAATCGGGAACCGGGATCGGCTGACATGCGAATTTCCGCTTTATTGGCGGTCACCAAGAGCCAACGCTTATTAGATAATTGCTTGGCCTCCAGCCAATTCAAGCCGCCTTGGGCGTCCCGAACTTTTAACCAATCGCCTAAATTCACCACCACTTCAACCGGGTAATATTGACTGAGTAAATAGACTTTTTTTGCGGCGATGGACGGCGCATCATAAAGCACCGCTTTGGGCACCGCCACCGAACGAAAATCCAGCGCCATGGCCAAGGCAGGCAGCAGCATTAAACCCAAGGCCCATGCTAACTTTTTGCCAAGGCGGAGCATGAATTTAGTGTTTTGCAGCCGCTTCTGCCGCTTCAGCTTGCTGCTGTTTTTGTTGCGCAAACAAGGCTTCAAAATTGATCGGGTTTAACAACACCGGTTGGAAGCCAGCGCGCACGACTAGGTCAGAAACACTTTCACGCGCATAAGGGAACAAGATGTTAGGGCAAGTGATGCCGACTATCATTTCCAGATTCTCTTCCGGCACACCGCGGATTTGGAAAATACCGGCTTGCGTGACTTCCACTAAAAACACCGTCTTGTCTTCAATTTTGGACGTGACCGTTACTTTAATCGCCACTTCAAAGACATTCTCTTCTAGCTGTTGGGCAAAATTACTCAACTCGATGCCTACTTGTGGTTGACTGCGGTCAGTGAAGATTTGTGGCGCATTAGGGATTTCCAATGACGCGTCTTTAAGATAAATTTTTTCTATGCTGAAACCCGCTTGTTGGGTTTGCTCTTCGGCGGCTGCCTTGTTGTCTTCTTTTGCCATAATGTTATTCGTTTCTTGTTAATTAAAAGGTTGAATTAAAAAATACCGCGCCATTTTATCAGAGATTTAACTGGGCAGCTTTGAAGTTGAGCAATCTGCATCCTGCTCATTAAACTAGGCCAATAAGGGATCCAAGCCGCCGGCTAAATCCAAGGCGCGCAAATCATCAAAACCACCGACATGCAGCTCGCCTATGTAGATTTGCGGCACGGTACGCCTACCGGTTTTTTGCATCATTTCGTCGCGCAACTCAGGTTGCAAATCAATCCTGATTTTATGAATATCGGTCACGCCCTTGCTCAGCAACAAGCGTTCGGCGTTGCTGCAATAGGGGCAAACGGCACTGCTGTACATGGTGACTTTGGCCATGTTAAGCGCTCGCTTTCTTAAGCGCGGCCTTGGGTTTCGCTGGCGCTTTGCTAGGCAAACCGGCCGCGTCTTTTACCACCGGCAATTTGGCTTCCAGCCATGCACTTAAGCCGCCTTGCAAATTGTGCAATTGGCTAAATTGCGCGCCGCGTAAAATATCGCAGGCTTTAACCGAACGCCCGCCCAACTGGCAATTCACCAACAAGGGTTTGTTTTGGTACTTTTTTAGCTCAGGCAAGCGCGCCGCCAGATTAGCCAAGGGAATGTTGACGGCTTCAGCAATATGACCAGCAGCAAACTCAGCCTCGTCGCGCACGTCCAACACCACCGCATGCGAGCGATTGATTAAGGTCACCGATTCGGCCGGGCTTAAATTGGGCACGCCACCGGCACTTTTTTTCATGGAAGGCAACAGCAACATCAAGCCCGAACCCAGCGCCAAGCCTATTAACCAAATATTACTTTTAATGAATTCCACAACCGTCCTTTCAAATTTGTTCTATGAAACAAGCGCTTAATTAAAAGCCGTTTAAATCGCCTACTTAGACCAACCATTCAGGCGAATTTTATAAGCAGATTTTACGTGTAAATACGCTAAAATAGTGGCAATACTTACACTTACACCAATAAAATTTTAAGGCTAACCTTTTATGTCCACGCCATTAAAAACCAATGCTAACAACATCACGCCAGTATGCCTGCTTATTTTGGATGGCTTTGGCTACCGCGAAGAAACAAGCAACAATGCCATTGCGCTAGCCCACACGCCCAATTTAGACAAACTTAATCAAACGCACCCGCATACCTTGATTAATGCTTCCGAGCACTACGTTGGCTTACCTGACGGACAAATGGGCAACTCAGAAGTAGGCCATCTCAACATAGGCGCGGGCCGCGTGGTGTTTCAGGATTTTGAACGCATCAACAACAGCATCGCTAGAGGCGAGTTCTTTGAGCACGCCAAGTTAAAAGCCGCTCTACTGGGCATAAAAAATACCAATAAAGCTCTACATATCATGGGCTTGCTGTCCGACGGTGGTGTTCACAGCCACGACTCACACATCCACGCCATGCTGGAAATGGCCGCTAAAATCGGTTTGAAAAAAGTCTACCTGCACGCCTTCCTGGACGGCAGAGACACGCCGCCAGTTAGCGCCAGCCCTTACCTAGCAGCGCTGGAAGCCAAAATTAAGTCGCTAGGCGTAGGTAAAATCCTATCGGTGAGCGGCCGTTTTTACAGCATGGACAGAGACAAGCGCTGGCCTAGGGTGGAAGCGGCTTACGCGCTGATCACTGAAGGCATGGGCGAATTCTGCTACCCCAGCGCCGAACAAGCATTGCAAGCGGCTTACGCGCGCGGTGAAAACGATGAATTTGTAAAGTGCACGGCCATCCGCGCTGAGCACGAAGCTCCCACCCACTTAGAAGACGGCGATGTGGTGGTGAACATGAACTTTCGTTCCGATCGCGCCCGTCAACTCACCCACGCCTTATTAAGTCCGGCCTTTGATGGCTTTCACCGTCGTCATCAACCTCAGTTAGCCGGCTACTTCACGCTCACCATGCACGACGCTAAAGAGCCCAAAGCGACGGCTATATTCCCGCCGTTTGCCGTGAAAAACACCCTGGGTGAGTATTTGTCTGGCTTAGGGTTAAAGCAACTGCGCATCGCCGAAACGGAAAAATACCCGCACGTCACTTTCTTTTTTAACGGCGGCGAAGAAACCGTCTTTGCTGGTGAAGAGCGCATTTTAGTGCCCTCCCCACCGGTCGCCACCTACGACATGCAACCTGAAATGAGCGCTTACGAATTAACTGACCGGTTAGAAGAAGCGATTTTATCCAGGCAATACCAGGCCATTATTTGCAATTACGCCAACGGCGACATGGTGGGCCATACCGGCAATTTAGCCGCGGCCATTAAAGCCATAGAAACCTTGGACACCTGCGTAGGCCGCATCGCGACCGCTATGCAAATCACCGGCGGCGAAGTCATCATCACGGCCGACCACGGCAACGCAGAAATGATGTTCGATGGCACAAACCAACAAGCGCATACGCAACACACCACCAACAAGGTGCCGCTGCTTTACCTAGGCCGCCCTGCCAAACTAGCCCAAGATGGGGCGTTGTCAGATTTAGCGCCCACCTTGCTGCACTTAATGGGCTTGGCACAACCGGTCGAAATGACCGGCAAAAACCTTGTTCATTTTCTGCCATAATGAATTAGCGATGCGCATGACTTTATCTTATTGCAAACTACCCGTAGCCAGCCTAATGGCCTTGGCTTTGCTATTTAGCTTAAACCCTGTCGCGCATGCGGAAAAGAAAAGCGAGGCAACGCCACAAAGCTTGAGCTTGGTGCAAGAAAAATTAGCCAAACTGAAACAGGCCTTAAGCCAATCGCAAGAAGCGCGCAAGGATGCCGCTGACGCATTGAAAGACAGCGAAGTGGCGATCAGCGTGGCGAATAAAAAACTTTATGAAATCAATCAGAAACAGCAAGCGCACAAGGCCATGCTAGCCAAGTTGGCGGCGGAATCCCTGGCCACCAACCAAGCCTTGACCATCCAACAAAAACAACTGAGCACGCAACTCTACCAACAATACCTGCATGGCCGCCAAAGTTACGTGCAAATGCTCTTGCAGAACGATCATCCCAGCGCCATGGCGCGCGACGTGCATTATTTTTCTTACATTGCCAAAGTGCGCGCCGAACTCATCAATAAGATGCAAGGCAACTTGAATCACCTCAATCGGCTGAATGAAGAGACCAGCAGCACCTTGGAAAAAGTCGCTGAACTCAAGCAAAAACAAATCGATGAGCGGCAAGTGCTGCAATCGCAAAAACAAGTTAAATCTAAAATTGTTCGCAGCCTGTCGCAACAAATCGCCATGCAGCGTGGTGAAATTAAAAAACTCAGCCGCGATGAAAAACGCCTCTCGCAATTGGTGGAACGCTTAGCCCAAGCCACGCCAGCGATTGGCAAAAAACAAAAAAATAAACGCACAGCACTCGCCGATAGCAGCGAGTCAAATAAAGCGTCGCAAGAGGCCCCGCCTGCTTTGGCAAACAACGTCGAGCCTAGCTTTGAGGGCCACAGCGGCAATTTTTCATCGCTTAGAGGCAAGCTAAGGCTGCCTGTGCGCGGTGAGGTGAGCAATCGATTTGGTAGCAGCCGAGCGGATTCCGGCATTTCATGGAAAGGCTTATTTATCAAGGCCAATGAAGGATCGGAAGTGAAATCCGTCGCCAGCGGACGGGTGGTGTTTGCCGATTGGTTACGCGGCTTTGGCAACCTAATCATCTTGGATCACGGCGATGGCTACATGAGTTTGTACGGCAACAATCAAGCGGTTTTAAGACAGGTAGGCGACAGCGTTAAAGCTGGAGATGCCATTGCTTTGGTAGGCAACAGCGGCGGCAACGAAGCGAACGGCTTGTATTACGAATTAAGGCGCCAGAGCAGACCTTTCGATCCGCTGAGCTGGAGCCTTGTTAATTAAGTCTTAATTGGCTTTGCTGGCCGCTTCGGCTTGGGCTTTCGCCGCGTTCATTTGCGCTTCCAATGCAGCCGCGTCCAATGTGATACCAGGCACACGTTCTTCCGCAGTAGGCTCATAGCCGCCCGTGGCCGTGCTTGTTTCTGCCGCAGGTGCAGCTGCAGCAGGCGCTTCAACCGGCGCAGCCGCTTCTTCTTGGCCGCAACCTTGCAACACCAAACCAGCCAAACCAACTACTAAAATAGCGCGTAATAACAAAGACATAATGCTTTCCTTTTTTAATCAAGTCGTATAAAAATAATACCGCGCTTAAGCTGGCCATCAGCCTGCACAGGCCTATATAGCGCGGTTCAAACAGTCTAACCAAAAGCCTGTAGCTGACTGTGAATTTAATGTAATAGTTCTGTATCCAATTGTAACAATGGTCGGCTTACTCGCCCAAAATGTGCAACAGCACCTTACGTTGAGCAGGCAGGTGCCGGTGTTCATATAAAAACACACCCTGCCATGTGCCCAGCGCCAGTTGCCCATTTAACACAGGAATGGCCAAATGAGTTTGCGTGAGCGCACTCCTAATGTGCGCCGGCATGTCATCTGGGCCTTCCACCGTGTGCACAAACAGCGGGTCGCCATCTGGTACCAAGCGATTGAAAAAAGCTTCCATGTCGACTAAGACGTCTTGATCGTAATTTTCGTTGATCAATAAACTTGCCGAGGTGTGTTGAATGTACAGGGTCAACAAAGCAGTTTGCAAGCCACTTTGCTTGACGTGCGCAGCGACCTGCGCACTGATATCGTAAAGTCGCCTACCCTGGGTGCTGACCTGTATGCTTGCCGTGACTTGTTGCATGGCCATCCTTAGGCTTTTGAAAAGACTATTTTACCCGCCTTTGCATCCACTTTAATCACGTCCTTGGCCATAAAGTCGCCATTTAAAATCTCGCGCGCCAAGGGGTTTTCTATTTCCGACTGAATCGCACGTTTTAATGGCCTGGCCCCGTAAACTGGATCGAAACCTGCGTTGGCAATTTCTGCAATCGCCGCCTCGCTCATCTCCAACTGCATGTCCATGGCCGCCAAGCGTTTTGCCAAGTACTGCAATTGTATTTTGGTAATCGAGCGTATATTGCTCTCATCCAAGGCGTGGAACACCACCACCTCATCGATACGGTTGATGAATTCCGGTCTGAAATGCGTTTTTACTTCGCCCATCACCGCCAATTTCACCACTTGGTAATCTTGATCGCTCATGCTTTGTATCATTTGCGAGCCTAAATTACTGGTCATGATGATCACGGTGTTTTTAAAATCCACCGTGCGGCCTTGGCCATCGGTTAAGCGGCCGTCGTCCAACACTTGCAACAAGACATTAAACACATCCGGGTGGGCTTTCTCCACCTCATCGAGCAGGATCACGCTATAGGGCTTGCGTCGCACCGCCTCGGTCAAGGTGCCGCCTTCTTCGTAACCGACGTAACCCGGCGGCGCGCCTATCATGCGTGCAAC
>CALFXV010000221.1 GCA_937957775.1 uncultured Methylotenera sp.
GAGATCTACACAGGCGAAGACACTCTTTCCCTACACGACGCTCTTCCGATCTGGTCACCCAGTACTTCCAATTTGACCAGCGTGTGCCCGTCTAGCAGTTCGCGCGCTAAACGTAAGGTGCGCACCGCATCGTCGGCCGAATAGCAGCCAGCAGTATTGGGTAAATAGGTAAATTGATCCGGCGGTAAGAAATCCAATAAGGAAGGTTCGCCAGCGGTTTGGCCTATGTTGGTTCGGCGGATAGCAACGGTGACGATTTCTGCGCCACTGGCGTCTATTGCGGCGCGCGTTTGCATAAAGTCTTGGTATTTGCCGGTGCCAACCAATAAGCGAGATTGATAGTTTTTCCCTGCGATGTTTAATAAATCTGACACGGTGCTTCCTTAAAGTAATGGCTATGCTGGTCGGGCTTAACCGCCACCAACTGCGCCTACAATTTCCAATTGATCGCCTGTCATCAAAGGCGTGATAGCAAATTGACTGCGAGGAACAATCTCCCCATTGCGTTCAATGGCCAGACGTTTTCCTTCTAAATTAAGTTGAAGAACGAGCTCGGCTACGGTCAATTGGGTCACGGCAAAATCACGTGTTTTTCCGTTGATGGTCAGTTGCATGCGTGGAAATTAATAGGCTAATTTAAAGCACCATTTTACGAAAATAATAGGGGCATTAGCAAACCTTATCTTAGCTATTTTGCGGCCACTAGATTGCCCTCCAAAATTGCTTGTGGCGTTGTACAATAGCTACAAATTTTGTTGGCGGCTTATGCATTATTATTTGCTTAAGTCCGCTTTATTTTGACCCGTCTTTTTTAAGAAAGTACATCATGAATATTCTAAGTGAAATTGCTGACATCCATACCCCTACCGGTATTATGCGCACCTATATTCACCGTCCGCTAGATAAAGCCAGGCCAAATAAAGCTTACCCTACGGTATTGTTTTATTCGGAAATTTTTCAACAAACCGGTCCGATAGAAAGTGCGGCCAAAATCATCGCCAGCCATGGATACGTGGTGTTAGTGCCTGAGGTGTTTCATGAATTAAACCCCATAGGCACGGTATTGGCTTACGACGATGCTGGCCGAGACAAGGGCAACGCCGATAAAGCGGCTAAGGATGTGCAAGGCTACGATACCGACAACCAAGCCATGATCGCTTTTATAAAAAAACAAGCTTGGTACAACGGCAGCATAGGCACGATGGGTTTTTGCATAGGCGGCCACTTGGCCTTCCGTGCTGCCTTGCAGCCGGAAATTAAAGGCACGGCGTGTTTTTATGCCACTGATTTGCACGGGCTGACTATCCCTAATAAGCCGGGTCAACACAGCATGGAAAGGTTGTCCGATATCAGCGGTGAATTGTTGATGATTTGGGGTAAGCAAGATAACCACATTCCATTGCCCGGTCGCCGGCAAGTTTACGACAAACTAACGGAGGCCAATTTATTGTTTACTTGGCACGAATTTAATGCGCAACATGCGTTTATGCGTGACGGCGACGAACGTTACGACGCCCAAACCGCTTTACTGTGTTACCAATTAGCCCTCAATTTATTTAGCCGCACCCTTTAATTATTGCTAAGCGCCCCTATATTTTTATTCGTATGGCAAGCGAGAAAGTTTTTGTCTTAAGCAAGCCTATTTATGCATAGGAGTCATGTATGAAACGCATCGTATATTTTTTAGTGACCAATTTGGCCATCGTGTTAGTGCTGTCCATCACCATGCGCATATTGGGTGTGGAGCCTTATCTAAACGCAAACGGCTTGGATTTAGGTAATTTGTTGGCTTTTGCTGCCATCATGGGTTTTGGTGGCGCATTTATATCGCTGACCATGTCTAAGTGGTCGGCTAAGCGTATGTCCGGTGCGGTGGTCATTCAAGAACCGCAGACGCTAACAGAAATTTGGCTAATGAAGACCGTGCGGCTGCAGGCAGACATAGCGGGCATCAAGATGCCAGAAGTGGCGGTATTTGATTCACCAGAGGTGAATGCCTTTGCGACCGGCATGACCAAAAATAGCGCTTTGGTAGCGGTATCCAGCGGTTTACTCAATGCCATGAGCAAAGACGAGGCTGAAGCCGTGTTGGCGCATGAGGTGTCGCACATTGCCAATGGCGACATGGTGACCTTGACCTTGATACAAGGCGTAGTGAATACCTTTGTTATGTTCTTTTCGCGGGTCATAGGCTACACCGTGGATAAAGTCATATTTAAAACAGAAAAAGGCACGGGCCCAGCGTTCTTTATTAGCATGATCATCGCCGAATTGTTGTTAGGCGTGTTGGCCACCATGGTCGTAATGTGGTTCTCGCGCCAGCGCGAATTCCGTGCCGATGCCGGTGCAGCCCGTTTATCCAGCGCCAACAAAATGATAGCGGCATTGCAGCGTTTGCAAGCCGTGTATGAGCCTAGCGTGTTACCTAAGCAAATGGTGGCATCGGGCATTGCCGGCGGGCAGGCCAATTGGGCTGGCTTGTTTGCTAGCCACCCCAGCTTGAGTGCGCGTATTGCGGCGCTAGGCGGTTAATGCGAGTTATCGGGCGCAAGCCCGATAACTATGAAACAACCAGTATCTAAAATAAAAAAAGGGCAGAAATTCTGCCCTTTTTTATTGCCTCAGTCCTAGGTTTTAAATTTCTAACTGCGGACGGCTGGCTTCTGGCCAATCTAAGTGGAAGAACTGACCACGCGCTTGATCGACACGCTCGTATGTGTGCGCACCGAAATAATCGCGTTGACCTTGCAGCAAGTTAGCTGGCAAGACCGCACTGCGGTAACCATCATAATAAGCCATCGCCGCCGCAAAGCCTTGTGCAGGAATGCCGTTAGTGACCGCTAGGGCAATCACTTTACGCCAGCCAGCTTGGCCTTCGTTCATTGCATTAGTAAAGTATGGATCCAACATCAAGTTTTTTAAGCGTGAATTTAAGGCATACGCATCGGTAATTTTTTGCAAGAAGCGAGCGCGAATAATGCAACCACCACGCCAAATTTGTGCAATTTCACCGAAGTTAAGTTTCCAGTTGTAAGCCACTTGTGCTTTGTCAATTAATTGGAAGCCTTGTGCGTAAGCGCAGATTTTTGAGCAATACAATGCATTTTTAATGGCATCAATAATGGCTTTTTTATCTGTTTCGATTTTAATCGCTGGACCTTTTAAGATTTTGCTCGCTTCCACGCGCTCGTCTTTTAGGCTGGATAAAGCGCGGGCATAGACAGCTGCCGCAATCGCATTAGCCGGTGCGCCTAATTCCAGCGCGTTAGCTGCAGTCCATTGTCCGGTGCCTTTTTGACCAGCGGTATCCAAGATTTTGTCGACCAAGAAGCCTGGGCCCATGGGGTCTTTTTGTTGCAGTATGTCGGCGGTAATTTCTATCAAGAAACTTGATAACTCACCTTTGTTCCACTCTTCAAATACTTTACCGATTTCATCAGCAGGCATGCCTAACAAGTTTTTCATTAACCAGTAAGCTTCGCAAATTAACTGCATATCGATGTATTCAATACCGTTGTGCACCATTTTTACATAGTGACCGGCACCGTCTGGACCAATGTACTCGGCGCAAGAGAAACCGCCGACCACAGGCTTGCCTGGTTTGCCGCCTTCCATAGGCTCGCCGGTAACGGCATCCACTTTGGCTGCAATGTCACGCCAGATAGGCTCTAAACTAGCCCATGCTTTGCGTGTGCCTGAAGGCATTAATGATGGGCCAAATCGCGCACCGGTTTCGCCGCCAGATACGCCCGAACCGATAAAGTCTATGCCTTTAACCGCCAATTCTTTTTCACGGCGTATGGTGTCTGTCCACAATGAGTTACCGCCGTCGATAATGATGTCGCCTTGCTCTAAGAAAGGTAACAAAGCATTGATGGTCACGTCTGTTGCGCTTCCGGCTTTAACCAATAAGATGATTTTACGAGGGCGTTTGATGCTCAGAACAAACGACGCTAAATCGGCGTGACCAATGACGCGCTCAGCAGACGGCTCATTTTTTTTGCAATCTTCAATGAAGTTCACCATTTTTTTTGAGTCACGGTTGTAAACCGCAATGGTGTAGCCGTGATCGGCAATATTTAGGGCTAAATTTTGGCCCATAACAGCTAGGCCAACTAGGCCAATATCAGCATTTTTTGTAGACATTTATCTTCTCTTTTGGAGTTGTTTAATGGAAAGGGTGTTTTTGTAGGCGAGATTATAAAACTTAATATGAAATTAAGTTGTTAAATATTGCTTAAATTGTGACTTTATTTTACAAAAATGCCGTTTTTATTGACCGCAAGAAATGCGCAAGAAAATTGCCAGTGGGAATTCTTAGTAATCGTTACTTCTGCCGGTTGAATAACCTTGGGGAACGTCATTTTGCCACTCATCACAACCAGCGCAGCGGTGATCGCGCATGGTTGGACACAACACCAGTTGGCTATGCCCACAAAATTTGCATTTATCCAGCGGATGCTTGCTGGATTTATGGTGGGTTTCGTGATGCTCGGTGGCCACTTTTGCACTGCCTAAACCGTATTTATTATCCATGGCTATCTCCACAGTTAATGCCGTCTTTAAGTAGCAAAATTACGCCAATTTTGTGTCACGCGCAAGCCTTAAATCAACGACGTTGCTGCTGGGGAGCTTAGCCTTGATTGCTGTGGCCTGCTCTTTGCAATCGGTCTAACACCGCCACCCATTCTGGGGTGGCCGCCGGCAACTGCACTAACAATCGGTCGACTTTAAGATCGTCTAAATTATGCAAAGTACTGTATAGCTGCTCGGCCACTTCTGCCGGCACGCTATTCAACTCGGTTGTCGGGCAGTTTGGTTGTTCGCCCGGACCAATTAGCAAGGCAGCACACCTAAGACCCGATTGTTGGCACTGTTCAAAGCCCAACATCAAGCTGGCCCTATCGTTAAATAACAACAATTGCGTGCGCGGCGAATAGTGCAGTGCATGTTGGCCGGGGGCTTTAGGCGCAGCAACTGAGGGCGAGTTATTTCCGGCCGATTGTTGAGGCTGGCCAGCCACGCGGCTGATGTCAGCCTCGCTGATCATGCCGGGGCGCAACAACTGCCATGAGCCATCCGCGGCGATGCTGACGATGCTGGATTCAATGCCGACTTGGCAGGCGCCACCGTCCATTACTGGCATGTGTGCGCCTAAGCCGGCTTCAACATGATCGGCCGTGGTTGGACTCAGTTGCGTGAATAAATTCGCCGATGGGGCAGCCACACTTAATTGGCTGAGTTTTAATAAGGCCAAAGTGAGAGGGTGATTCGGGACGCGAAGCGCAATGGTCGCTTCACCGCCTCTTACTACTTTAGACACATGGCTTTTTGCCGGCAAAATTAAGGTGAGGGGGCCAGGCCAAAATGCTTGGGCCAGCTTGATGGCTGTGTCCGGAAAAACATCGGCCCAATCAGGCACTTGGCTCACATCGCTAATGTGCACGATCAGCGGGTGATCGGCCGGGCGTTGTTTGGTGCTGAAAATTTTAGCCAGGGCGAGGTCATTGCTCGCATCGGCGGCTAGTCCGTATACCGTTTCGGTAGGGATGGCCACCAGTTCACCTTGCTTTAGTTTGCTGGCGGCTTCTTCTAAGCTAATGCGCATAAAATGTGAGGCTAATTGCTAAAATGGCTATTTTACTCCTTAAGCCAGTTTCCCATAACAATTGCCTATCAATGCTAAAATAGCGCACCTTAAATCACTGAAGAAAGTCACCATGAGCCTAGCTGCAGATAAAAAAATCGTCGTAGAAAGTAAGCCCGATCAAGCCCGTTTGGATGCATTAAATGTCAGCAAATGGCCTACTTGGCAAAAAGAAGTGTCGGTGTTCCCTTGGACCTTTCCTGAGCAAGAAATCGCTTACATCTTGGCAGGCGAGTGCGTGATTACCCCAACCGGTGGCAAAGCCGTTCGTTTTGCTAAAGGGGATTTGGTGACTTTCCCTGCTGGCATGACCGCTACCTGGGAAGTGAAGCAAGCGCTTCACAAACATTACAAATTGGATGGCAATATTTTTAGCCAAACGTTTAGACGCATCAAAGCGGCTTTAAAGTTAGCCTAGTCTGCAGCCCTTACAAATATAGGGTGTTAGTGCGCCTAATCTATAGCGGCAGAGTCACACTAGGTCAATGACGACTCATCGGCAAGGGCTTGAGGCGCTTGATTACTGCCTTATTCACTGCACTAACACTGGCATTTTAACCGTAAATTGATTGCATCACTTGAGCCATGAATATATTTACCCTGCATAAGCACGCTTTTCTAAAGTTACTGATTTTTCGCGTGCTCATGGTGCTGGCCTATCAAATGATGGCCGTGGCAGTGGGTTGGCATATTTATGAAATTACCCACGATACTTTGGCCTTGGGGTTAATTGGTTTAGCCGAGGCCATACCCTATTTTGCCTGCGCGCTGTTTGCCGGGCATGCGGTGGACCATTTTTGCTCGCGGCGTTTCTTTGGCGCCTTGTCGGCGCTGACCTTGGCCGTCAACACCTTCACCTTGACCATGCTGGCGATGGGCAAAATTGGCAGCAGTGAAAACGCGCATTTATGGATCTACGGTTCCATTATGTTAACCGGTATAGAGCGCGCGTTTATTGCGCCTAGCTACAGCACCTTGTTTGCCTTAATCCTACCTAGGGAAGCCTACAATCGGGCCTCGGGTATCAGCAGTTCGGTCTTTCAGGCCGGCTTAATCATAGGGCCGGCTATCGGTGGTTTGCTGGTGGGCTATGCCAGTAAGACTGCTGCCTACGGTTTGGCCACGGTGTTTTGC
The DNA here is from genome assembly GCA_937957775.1 of uncultured Methylotenera sp. Classification (GTDB taxonomy): domain Bacteria; phylum Pseudomonadota; class Gammaproteobacteria; order Burkholderiales; family Methylophilaceae; genus Methylotenera. The sequence goes on from CALFXV010000221.1 coordinate 6,782, forward strand.
CTAGGGGCCGCCATCGCCATGTGGTCGATTAAAATAAAAGAGCCGT
>CALFXV010000222.1 GCA_937957775.1 uncultured Methylotenera sp.
GGTTCAGAAAACAAAGCCAAACTGGCCATGCTCAATCCCAATGACAGCATAGTCGATTGGATACTAGAAGTGGTGCCTAAAATGGGTGCGGGCTGGTGCCCACCTGGCATGCTAGGCATAGGCATAGGCGGCAGCGCCGAAAAAGCCATGTTGCTGGCCAAAGAATCCTTGATGGCGCCCATAGACATACACGAATTGCAAGCGCGTGGCGCCAACAATCGCATAGAAGAATTGCGCTTGGAAATTTTTGAAAAAGTGAATGCGCTAGGCATAGGCGCGCAAGGTTTAGGCGGTCTGGCCACGGTGTTGGACGTAAAAATATTGGATTACCCAACCCATGCCGCCTCATTGCCGGTGGCGATTATTCCTAACTGCGCCGCAACGCGCCATGTGCATTTTGCATTGGATGGCAGTGGCCCGGCGCAATTAACGCCGCCTAACTTAAACGATTGGCCGCAAGTGCAGTGGGCACCCAGCAGTGCTGCCTTGAGGGTGGACTTGGATAGTGTAACGAAAGACAGCATACAGGCATGGCAACCAGGCCAAACCTTGTTGTTAAGCGGTAAATTATTAACCGGTCGCGATGCCGCGCACAAACGCATTGCCACCATGATGGCCAAGGGCGAGCCCTTGCCGGTGGATTTTACCAATCGATTTATTTATTACGTGGGCCCGGTGGATGCGGTTGCCGATGAGGCGGTAGGGCCGGCTGGTCCGACCACGGCCACGCGCATGGACGGTTTCACCGAGATGATGTTGGGTCCTGTGGGCTTGTTGGGCATGGTCGGTAAAGCCGAGCGTGGCGATGAAACCATAGCGCTGATCGCCAAGCACCGTTCGGTGTATTTAACCGCCGTGGGCGGGGCGGCTTATTTGGTCAGCAAAGCCATTAAAAAAGCCGAAGTGTTGGCCTTTGCCGATTTGGGCATGGAAGCCATCTACGAATTTACCGTAGAAGACATGCCGGTTACGGTCGCCGTGGATAGTCATGGGGAGTCGGTGCACCAAACTGGACCGGCATTGTGGAAAGAAAAAATCGCACAGCAAGCCATACAATTGCATGTAAAGTAATGGGCTGCGCAGGATTGCGCGGACCAAGCTAAACATAAGCTGGCCCGTTTGCCGACCAAGCAATGTTAAAAAATGACGTGGGAGAACACGCTATGCCAGCACTTAAGTTAGGCCGCAAGCTTACATTTTGTTTATTGCTGTTGCCGTGCATGGCGTCGATACCCCAGATGATCGGCACCTGCACCTTCATATCGGTGCTCATCGACGCGTCGTAGTAGGCGT
>CALFXV010000223.1 GCA_937957775.1 uncultured Methylotenera sp.
TCCGTAATGGCCAATGGCAAGCGCCAACGGCTGGTGCAGCCAACACCGGTGGTGGTGGCGGAGGCGGATATTGGTGCTGTTCTAACAACAATCCCAACACCATGAACGGTGGATCGGGCGTGGTAATACTGAATGTGCCTGTCGCACACGGTAGAGCCAGTCTCTATTTATCCAGCGTATCAGGTGCAGCGAATGTTAGCGGCACCCTAACCCACATCAACGAATTCGGTTACACGATCAATTCGGTAACACCGTCAAGCATGACTGCGACGCAAATAGCGGATACGCTAAAAATAATAAAAGACGGCAGTGGCAGCCTTTCTGTAACGGGTGTGACAAACTTCAATAAGTCAGTATCTGTGCTTGGCGGCACACTCAATTTGGTTGGGACGGGCAATGCGGTTAGCTTAGGTAGCCTTGTTGTTAATAACGCTGCAACATTGGCCGTATCGAATTCCTCAGCCATGAGCGTTTTAGGCGTAAGCCGTTTATCTGGTTCGGTTAGCTCCAATCAAAGTCAGCTTTATTCAGGCGCCGTCACCATTGCGGGTAATACTGTTTTAGTGGCAGATAACAATGCATACGTTACCTTTGCGTCAGCGGCAAACGATGCGTATTTTGATGCTAATCAGTTAGGCACAAGTGATCTTACAGTCAGCGCTAACTTCTCTGCGCAATCGATAGGCTTGCCAGCTTATAACGAACTTGGCGTTTTGCAGCAAGGCATAGGATCGATTACGGTCATTGGCGATGCTCAGTTAGCTGGTAACATTATTACTGCAGGGACACAAACATTCAACGCCATAGAGCTTAAAGGCAACGTAGCACTTAAGAATTACTCAGGCGACATTCAGTTTGGCATCCTAAGCCAAGATGCATTAGGCCGCGTCTTTACCTTAGATACGACGGTCAACAAAGTCATGGAGTTTTCACTGATTAGTGGGATTTCTGGATTTATTAAGTCCGGCAGCAACACGCTGACGATAAACCACATGGGTGATTACAGTGCCGGGTCGTTAACCGTTAATGCCGGAACTTTAAATTTACACCAGGCCAGTTCAACGGTATCACTTAATAACCTCATTATCGGCAATAGCCTTCAAGGGACTGGTGCCCTTGTGGATATGGATGCGGGTGGTCTAGTCAATCTAACTGTAGGCGGTTTATTCACGCTGGATTTAAACAGCAGCATCAGCCACGTAAATCATTTAAGCGTCGCCGGCAATGCCTTACTTCGCTCTAACCTAAGCACGGAAGGCAATCAAGCATACAACAGCGCCGATTTGACCCAATCTGTTCGAGTTGGGGCCAACCTAGTGTTAACAAGCCAAAATGGCAATATTCATTTTGCTGGTGGCGTTACCGAATACAGCAACCAAACAAACTATTTGCAACTGTTAGGCAATGGTGGTTTTGTTTATTCCGTTGCTGGCAATGCTACAAGCGGCGTAGTCAATACCGTGCCAGTTAGTATTGCTGGCCTGCAAATGGGCATTAGTTATGTCAATGGTCAATACAGCATCACCAACTCGGCATTAAATGCCGTGTCTATATTGATTGTTGGCGGTGGTGGTGCCGGTGGGGCTGGCGGTGGCGGTGGCGGTGGTGGCGTGAATACCGTATCAACCCTACTTCTCCCATCAACCAGTTACACGGCCATTGTCGGTGAAGGTGGCGTGACGACCAACATCAATAATCAAGCGGGCGCTAACGGTGGCGGTAACGGCCAAAACTCTCAATTTAATGATTTGATTGGTTACGGCGGCGGCGGCGGTGGTGGACCGTACACCAATAATTACGCCAGTTGCTGCTGGTATGGTGGACACCCAGGTGGATCAGGAGGCGGTGGTACCCAAGACAATTGGAACTCCGTGGGCGGTTTACCTATTGCAGGCCAAGGTTACGCAGGCGGACAGGGTACCTTAGTCTATAACCCAGCCAATCACGGTTACAACTACTGGCAATCCGGTG
>CALFXV010000224.1 GCA_937957775.1 uncultured Methylotenera sp.
TCGCGCATTTTTGCCGCCACTTCTCGGCCGCGGTGCACGCTGTTGGCGCGGTGCACAATCATGCTCAAGGCATCGACTTTTTCACCGTTAACCATGATGTCCAATTTAACCAAATCGGCAGCACGGAATTCTAAAAATTCGTAATCCATGGAAGCGTAACCGCGCGATACCGATTTCAATCGATCAAAGAAATCCAACACCACTTCGTTCAATGGCATTTCGTAACTAAGCATCACTTGCCTACCCATGTATTGCATGTTTTTCTGTATGCCACGCTTGTTGTTACACAAGGTCATGACCGGGCCCACGTAGTCTTGCGGCATCAACAAATTAACCGTAATGACAGGCTCGCGGGTTTCTTCCACACGCGACAACTCTGGCAAACGCGATGGGTTTTCAATTTGCACCACGCTGCCGTCTTTAAGCAGCAGTTCATAAATTACCGTGGGCGCCGTGGTAATCAAGTCCATGTCGTACTCGCGCTCTAAGCGCTCTTGGACGATTTCCATGTGCAGCAAACCTAAAAAGCCGCACCTAAAGCCAAAGCCCAATGCGGTTGAATTTTCCGGTTCAAACAACAAAGAGGCATCGTTTAAACTGAGCTTTTCTAAAGCGGTACGCAAAGCTTCAAACTGATTCGATTCAACCGGATAAAGGCCGGCAAACACCTGCGGCTTCACCTCTTTAAAACCGGCCAAGGCTTCCGGTGCCGGGCGATTTACCAAGGTAACGGTGTCGCCCACTTTGGCGCTGGCTAATTCTTTAATGCCGGCAATCACAAAGCCCACTTCGCCAGCGGACAAGGCGGTTTTTTGCAAGGACTTAGGCGTGAATACACCCACTTGCTCGCATAAAAATTCCGTGTGCGTCGCCATCAAGCGTATCTTATCTTTGGGCTTCAACACCCCGTCCATCACTCGCACTAGCATAACCACGCCAACGTAGTTATCAAACCAAGCATCGATCACCAAGGCTTTCAGTGGGCCATCCACGTTGCCTTTGGGCGCCGGCACTTTTGCAATCACTGCCTCCAAAACATCGCGTACGCCTAAGCCAGTTTTGGCTGAGCAGCGCACCGCGTCTTGTGCATCAATGCCTATTACGTCTTCAATTTCTTGGATCACGCGATCCGCGTCGGCCGACGGCAAATCGATTTTATTGAGCACCGCCGTGACTTCCACGCCTAAATCCAAGGCGGTGTAACAGTTAGCCACGCTCTGCGCTTCCACGCCTTGGCTGGCATCCACCACCAACAACGCACCCTCGCAGGCAGACAAAGAACGCGACACCTCGTAACTAAAGTCAACGTGACCCGGGGTGTCAATTAAATTCAAATGGTAAATTTGGCCATCGTCGGCCTTGTACTGCAAAGCGGCGGTTTGCGCTTTAATGGTGATGCCGCGCTCACGCTCTATGTCCATGGAGTCAAGCACTTGCGCTTCCATCTCGCGATCAGCCAAGCCGCCACACAAATGAATGATGCGATCGGCCAAGGTGGATTTACCGTGATCAATGTGGGCAATAATGGAAAAATTACGAATGTTTTTCATTTAATCTTTAAGCTTTTATACAAACAATTAAGGCGCCATAAGCGCCTTTTCACAATAGCCGTGATTTTACAACAAATGCCTGATTAGTTTGTAATTAATTGTTCAAAAAGCTTATCATTGTGGTATCAGCATGCCAACCAAACGAGTCCACTGAAGCCATTTTGCACAATACGTTACGCATTGCCACATTTAACATGCACAAGGGCTACACCCACTTCAATGCGTGCTTCTCTTTGCACCTGCAACGCGACATGTTAAGAAAGCTGGAAGCCGACCTGATTTTCTTGCAAGAAGTACAAGATTTGCACAGCAAACACCGTCACTCCTTGGACGCCAAATCCGGTCAAATGGAGTTTTTGGCGGACAGCGTTTGGTATGACCATAGTTACGGCAAAAATGCGGTGTACCCAAACGGCCACCATGGCAATGCCATGTTGTCCAAATTTCCCATTAGCCAAACGCACAACCTAAACATCTCCGCGCACGGCAGCGAGCAACGCGGCATGCTGCATGCCGAAATTATCGTGCCCAATTGGGATCAGCCTTTGCACACTTTGTGCGTGCACTTGGGCTTGTTTGCTAAATGGCGGCGCCAACAACTTAATGCCATTACTGAGTACATACAGGACAGCATTCCGCATAATGCACCGCTGATACTAGCCGGCGATTTTAACGATTGGGGCCGGCGCTCTGGTCGCCAGTTTGCCCTGCACCTTGGCATGCACGAAGCATTCGAACAGCATACCGGCCAATTGGCGCGCAGCTTCCCATCGTGGCTACCGATGTTCCATTTAGACCGCATCTACCTACGCGGCTTTAGCGTTAAACACACCATGGTGCACGCCGGGCCGCAGTTTTTAAAATTATCCGACCACGCCGTATTAAGCGCGACCTTACGCAAACTATGATGCAGTTTATTGCCGGCAATCAAATTCAATTACTGCGCAGCGGTGGCGAATACTTTCCGGCACTGATAACAGCCATACGCCTTGCCAAAATAGAAATCCACCTGCAAAGCTATATCTTTCAAGCCGACCAAACCGGGCTAGCCATAGGCCAAGCATTGATGGACGCAGTCCAGCGCGGTGTCCGGGTGAATGTTTTGTTAGACGGCTTTGGCAGCCAAAAATTGAGTTCGGCATTTGTTGCCAGCATGCGAGCGGCCGGGGTCAATGTGCTGTTTTATCGGGCGCGTATTTCCCCGTGGTCTTTGCAAAAAAACCGCTTGCGGCGCTTGCACAGCAAAATGGTGGTAATCGATGGCACCATAGGGTTTATCGGCGGCATCAACATCATAGACGACAACAATGTCCCCAACCCCAACAACGTGCCGCCACGCGTCGACTACGCGGTGAAAATTGAGGGCGCCCTGCTGCCCCGATTACAGGCCAGCGTCGCTGACCTTTGGCAACGCGTTGCCTGGCTGAATTTACTAAAAACACCCGCGGCAAAATTGCTGACAAGTGGCTCATGCAACGCTCATCCAGCCAACGTGTTGGCCGCCTTTGTACAACGCGATAACGTCTTACATCGGCATGACATTGAGGCCGCCTACCTGGAAGCCATCAATAGCGCGCGAAGTGAAATCCTCATTGCCAATGCCTATTTTTTACCTGGCCATCGCTTTCGCAAAGCCTTAGTTGATGCCGCCAATCGCGGCGTGAAGGTGAGCTTGCTCTTGCAAGGGCGGGTGGAGTATTTTTTAATGATGGCCACCCACGCGTTTTACAGTGAGTTTTTAAACAAGGGTATCGCCATCTACGAGTACCGCAAAAGTTTCATGCACAGCAAAGTGGCGGTAATAGACGGCACATGGGCCACCGTCGGCTCGTCCAACATCGATCCATTTAGCTTATTGCTGGCCCGCGAAGCCAACCTATTCATTTCGGATCCGGGGTTTGCCGGTGAACTGCGAACAGATATCCTGGCCAGCATAGCAGCCGGTGCCGTGCCCATCTTGGCGCATCAATGGCAAGCAGAAAATCCCTTTAAACGCGCTGCATCCAAGTTAGCCTTAGGCATGGTCAGGCTGTTTTTAGGGCTAATAGGCGAAAAAGACGAGTAAGGCTTTTCGCGGCGGGGCGCCGCTCCTACAAAATAAAAACAAACCGACAAAGAGATTTTAGGTAGGAGCGGCGCCCCGCCGCGAAAAGATTTTATCTGGGGCGTAGGTCGGACTTAAGTCCGACTTAACGATGGTCGGGATTTATCCCGACTATTATTGATCTTGTCGGCCTGAAGGCCGACCTACAAAAGCTTTTGGTTTTCTCTGTGCCTCCGTGTCTCTGTGGTGAGAAGCTTTTGTGGTGATTTTGTACGGCGCTTATTATTTAAGCACTTTAATCGGCACATACAAGGTGGCTTCACCACGTTGCACCAACACCGCCACGGTTTTACCGGCCGCCACCGCGTTGATTTGCTTATTAAACTGCTCCACGCTTTGCGACTCGTTGTTATTCAGCCCCAAAATCACGTCACCGCGTCGTATGCCGGCTTGCGCAGCAGCACCAACGCTTTCCACCACCAACAAACCGTTTTTACCGTTTAGCTTTTTCTTTTGTTGCACGGTCAGTTCTTTCAAGGTCAGGCCTATCTTGTTAGCTTCCACCTTGCCATTGGGTTTGGTGCTTGGTGCGGTGGTTTCGCTGCCGTCACTGGGCATTTCACCGACACCGATATTAAGTGTTTTAACACTGCCTTTACGCAAGATTTCCACTGCGGCAATTTTGCCGGGTTTGGTTGCACCCACGGCACGCGGCAAATCCGCCGACACCCCAATAGGCTTGCCATCAAACTTGGTGATCACGTCACCGGCTTCCAAGCCGCCTTTATCGGCCGGGCCATTTTTCTCCACGCCGGCGACTAAGGCGCCGTTGGTGTTTTTCATGGAGAAGGACTCTGCCAATTCCTTGGTAATTTCTTGAATGGCAATGCCTAACCAACCACGGGTGATTTTACCGTTGGCTTTAAGTTGATTGGATACGTCTATCGCCACGTCTATGGGAATAGCGAAAGACAAGCCCATGGAACCACCACTGCGGCTGTATATTTGTGAATTGATGCCCACCACCTCACCGGCTAAATTAAACAAGGGGCCGCCCGAATTACCCGGGTTAATGGCCACATCGGTTTGTATAAACGGCACAAAGTTTTCTTGTGGCAAGGCACGGCCTTTGGCGCTGACAATGCCAGCCGTCATGGTGTTTTCCAGACCAAAGGGTGAGCCGATGGCAGCCACCCACTCGCCCACTTTAAGTTTAGCTGAATCGCCTATCATTACTTTAGGCAAACCGGTGGCATCGATTTTTAGCAAGGCCACGTCGGTACGTTTATCCGCGCCTATGATTTTCGCTTTGAATTCGCGCTTGTCGGCCAACTTAACAATGACTTCATCGGCCTCATTAATCACGTGGGCGTTGGTTAACACGTAACCGTCGCTACTGATAATGAAACCCGAACCCAAGGATTGCGATTTGTAATCCGGTTGTGGTGCCCCACCTTGGCCTGGCATGCCGGGCATGCCAGGCATCAGTGGAATGCCGAAGCGCTTGAAGAACTCTTGCATCTGCTCGTCGCCTTCCATGCCAGGGAATCCGCCAACAGGGCCATTGTTATGCACACTTTGGGTGACGCTGATGTTCACCACTTCCGCGCCGTGTTTTTCCGCCAAATCGGTAAAGTCTGGCAAGCCTTGTGCGTGAGCGCTGGCAATAGCCATGAGGGATAAAAATAAAACTGCTAGCCAATTTTTTAACATTTAATTACCTCAAGCGATCGATTAACTATGTAACCTTGATTATTTTTAGACGCCATGGCCCCATGCCAGACGACAGTTTTATATTAATTGGGGGCCGATCCGCAATGTTCAAGGGGGCCATCCTCCGCCTGCCGCAAAATATGCGCTTGGTAAGCATGGCTTATCGCCAAACCAGTGGCACCTTTGCCCATGGCCCAATAGCGAGCGGCATAAAAGCCAGCAAGCAAGCCCAAGGACGCGCCCAACATCACGTAAAGCTGATTGGCAAACAGGTGGTCGGCAAGCAGCGCGCCTAGAATCAAACCGAGCATGGGCACAACATAAAGAAACCACACCGAGCGCAATATAGCATACTCATCCATGCCCACCACCACGGCATCGCCCACTTGAGCTTGGATGGCATTGTGCGCTATGAATTCATGCGACTGCGACTTCACCATCTTGGACCAAGTAGCATTGCCGCAACCGCGCTTTTGCCCGCACAAGCCGCAGGCCGTGCGCCGCTCTAAAACCAAGCTAGCCTGATTGTCACGAACAGCCGTGACGATGGCGTATTCTTCTATCATGGCAGGAGTTTGTTACTGTTTAATGAAAATGCAATTATAGCGAGCGCTACGATTATTTTACAAACACCACGGCATTGGCAATTTTAGCCACGGTGACTTCCGGCACTTCGCCCACCACGGTGATTTGCAAATTGCCGGCGACATTGGCATAAAAACTGGTGTTGCCCACTAGGCTGCGACCATTTCTTGGCTTAATGCCATTTTCTAAGGGCTCGATAAAGAGCGATACCGAGGCCAAGCCATCTGAAAAGATGATATGGGTCACCGGCCAAGTTTTACCTTTTACCGCACGCATCATTTGGTCTACTTTGACAAAACCATCCGGCAAGCCTTTTAGGCGCCAATGCGGGCTGTCTTGTTTATCGGCGATGGTGTTGACGTCTTCCATGACGTAGGCTTTTTTGCCGTCTATTTTTGGTTTAAACCAATCAAGTTCCATGCTTTTAATCAGCGTGAGTTGGGTAAAAGCCATGCTATCTAGGGCTTCGTTGCGGTTGTTTAACATGACCGATTTAAGTAATAGACCGTATTCGCTGTCCACCCAAAACTTGTAGCTGTAGCGTAAATTGTCCTTGGATTCCAAAAACAGAATTTGTGTTTGCCTATCGGCCACGCGTTCAATTTCCCCTGCTTTTAGCGTGTAATTGGCTTTAATGATATCCAAATCGGTAGGCAGAATCGCTGGGAACATGTTTTGCCCACGGCGTTTTTCGATGACTATTTTTTCGTTTTTAGGGTTATAAATAACCACGTCACCGCTTTGATTTAACACTTCACGCGGTGACCCATCTAACACGACGTTGCGGGCAAATTCATCATGGCCGTTATAGATGTGTTTAATTTCGACTGACTTGGATTGCGCGCCAGTTTGGCAGACAAAAATACCCTGGTAGTTCAACACATGGGCGGCCACGGCCATTTTTTGTAGCGTTTGCCATTGATCGGTGCTGCCGGCTTGGCCACTTACGCTGATCAGCAAGAGCCCAGCAATAGAGAGGAAACCTTTAAACGACATCGCCAACTTTCATTAAACCTAAAAATACGCCGCTCATTAATTAGGGTAACTGGCCGGTTGGATGTAATAAGAAGTCGATGATGGCGCGGAAGATTGGTGTGCCGTTAAGTATTCAGCAGGTATGGCAACCGGGTTGGTTTCCAGGCTAACATCTGCTGCGGCTAGGTTAGCATTCAAGCTGGGATCCGCCACTTGCGCTTGCATGACCATCAAACCCACCACCAAAACGGCAGCAAATGAAGCTGCCATAGACCAAGCGATCTGCTGACCACCGGATTTGCTGGCATTGCCATCGGCTTTTGCAGCGGTTTTTAACCAAGCTGCATTGGGCGCCAATACGGTCGGTTCCATGTCGATTTTAGCCATTAAATTGGCTTTAAAATCGGCACTTAAGGTTGGTGTGCCACGCATCACGTCACCAATTAAATGGTAGCGGCTCCATGCCTCTGCTGCCGGGCTGTTCGCTTGCATGCTGGCCAGCAGATGCTCGGCATCGGCTAACTCGATTTCGTTATCAGCTAATGCGGATAGTTGTTCTGTCATGATTTACTCCAAATACGTCTAATGCTAAAAGTTACTTACCAGCGTTTGTTGTCTGGTGTGTTTTCTAATAAAGGTTTTAATTTCAATGAGATGGTGTCGCGCGCTCTAAAAATACGCGAACGTACTGTGCCTATCGGGCAATTCATAACCGTGGCAATTTCTTCATAGCTCAAGCCTTCAATTTCCCGCAAGGTAATGGCCGTGCGCAATTCTTCAGGCAAGCCGGCCACCGTGTCGTTCACGGTTTGGGCGATTTGCTTGGTCATCATGGATGACTCGGGCGTTTCCATGGTACGTAACTCGTCGCCGTCCTCAAAGTTTTCCGCGTCTTCCAACTCAATACCAGTGCTAACACTGGGGCGGCGTTTTAATGACACCAAGTAATTTTTAGCCGTGTTAATGCCGATGCGGTATAGCCAAGTGTAAAAAGCACTGTCGCCACGGAAATTAGGCAGCGCGCGGTAGGCCTTAATGAAGGTGTCTTGCACGATGTCTTCAATCTCGGATTGATCGCGCACCATGCGTGATAACAAACGGGCTAGCTTGCGTTGGTATTTGTCTACCAACATAGAGAAGGCACGCTTATCACCGCGTTGCGCACGCAACACCAATTCGTGGTCTATCTCTCGATTTTCTAGGGATGTATTGGCTACCAAGCTTAAATGTCCGTTAGGTTTAGTCTGCTGTGAGCTTTCGGCTGGACTGGGGGTATCACTCAATTTTTTTTCGGTTTTGGCAGTATAACCTTGAGCAGCGACTTGTACTAAATTTAGTTGGGTAAAATTGACCACTTCCGCAAAATGCATTTTGTTCTCTCCCTTATTCACCTGCAAACTACACTGGTTTTAATTTTGTTTGGCTAATCCGTCATTTCTATTGCCTTTTATCAAGACAAAGCTACACTCTCAATAGTTCCAGCAAACACCATCGAATGTTTAACTTTCTCAAGACACAACAAAACCCGTATGCAGCAATTTGATGTACTCGTAATTGGTAGTGGCTTGGCCGGCTTAAGCACGGCCCTGCGCTTGGCTGAGCATAAAAAAGTCTGCTTAGTCAGCAAGCGCAGCATTAACGACACGGCCAGCGATTGGGCGCAAGGCGGCATTGCCGCGGTGCTGACCGATGACGATTCAATAGAAAGCCACGTACAAGACACGCTCAACGCCGGTGGCGGTTTGTGCGATGAGACGGTGACTAAGATGGTGGCTGAACAAGCCAAAGGCGCGGTGCAATGGCTAATAGAACTAGGCGTGGGTTTTACCCGCACGGCCAACGACCAAGGCTTTCACCTAACCCGTGAAGGCGGCCACAGCCACAGACGCATCATCCACGCGGCCGACACCACTGGTCACGCGGTGCAAACCACCTTGTCCGATAAAGTAAAGCAACACCCCAACATCAGCCTGCTGGAAAACCACATTGCAGTGGATTTAATCACCGCCAGAAAAATGTCCAGCAAAGGCACGTCACAGCCGCCCGCATCCGAGTACCACAGCGATGCCAACGCTTGTTTGGGCGCTTACGTTTTGGATAAAACCACAGGCAAAGTAATCACCATCGCCGCGCAAAACACCGTGTTGGCCACCGGCGGTGCCGGCAAAGTGTATTTGTACACCACCAACCCAGACATCAGCACCGGCGACGGCATGGCCATGGCATGGCGGGCCGGTTGCCGCGTGGCCAACATGGAATTCATCCAATTCCACCCGACCTGTTTATTTCACCCGCATGCCAAATCGTTTTTAATCAGCGAAGTGGTGCGCGGCGAAGGCGGCTTGCTCAAGCTGCCAGACGGCAGCCGCTTCATGTTGGAACACGACGAACGGCTGGAACTGGCGCCGCGGGATGTGGTGGCACGGGCCATTGACTTTGAAATGAAAAAACGCGGTTTGGATTGCGTCTATTTGGATATTAGCGACAAACCCTTAGCCTTCATTGAGTCGCATTTTCCTAACATTTACCAACGCTGCTTAAGCTATGGCATAGACATCAGCAAAACACCTATCCCGGTGGTGCCGGCGGCGCATTACAGTTGCGGCGGCGTCATGACCGATGACAAAGGCCGCACCGACATCAAGCATTTGTATGCCGTAGGCGAAACCGCCTGCACCGGCTTGCACGGTGCCAACCGCTTGGCCAGCAACTCCCTATTGGAATGCTTGGTGTTTGGGCAAACGGCCGCCGCCGACATCATAAGCCAAGCCAATAAAGCCTCGCCAAGCCTACCGGACTGGGACGAAAGCCGCGTAACCGACGCCGATGAAGAAGTGCTCATCACCCACACCTGGGAAGAGTTACGCCGTTTTATGTGGAATTACGTGGGCATCGTGCGCACAGACAAGCGCTTGAGTCGGGCCCTGCACCGCATCCACATGTTGCGCGATGAAGTGGACGAGTTTTACAACAACTTTAAAATCAGCAACGACTTAATCGAGCTGCGCAATCTATTGCAAGTGGCGCAACTGATTGTGGAAAGCGCCATTTCTCGCAAAGAAAGCCGCGGCCTGCATTTCAGCAAAGACCACCCGCAGACCGAAGCCGAACCCATCCCCACGGTGCTAGAACCGCTTAATTACGACAGCCTGCTGGAGCGCAAAGCCCAATAGCACAGCCATTCCGCTGGGCGAACAGGTTTCACTGGCTTTAATTGCAATCTACCGTATAATGCAGCCTCCCTATGCCAACCAATCAGCGTAGCGGTCCTTACCCTTAATCTTCTTGATTTTCAAATCATCCGAATGATTATTACCTTTGCCTACCTCGATTGGTGTTGCTCGTTTGTAATGGGTCGGCGATAGAAGCTCTGAATTCGTCTTGCGTGCAACGCTACATAAAATGCGCACCCATCCTTAATCAGCGCTTCGCTAACCCAAGCTGGAGCTACACTTTGAATACAGAAACAACAAGCCTTAACTTTGATCAGTTAGGATTATCCGCAGCCATATTGCGCGCCATTAACGACGCCGGCTACACCACCCCAACCCCGATTCAGGCCAAAGCCATTCCGCAAGTATTAAGCGGTGGCGACTTATTGGCCGGGGCCCAAACTGGCACCGGCAAAACGGCCGGCTTCACCCTACCCATATTGCATATCTTGAGCCAAAAGCCGGCGGATCCTAGCAGCAAAGGCCGACCACGTTGCTTAATGCTAACGCCCACCCGTGAACTGGCGGCACAAATTGAAGAGTCCGTTAAGACTTACGGCAAATACTTACCCTTAAGCTCCACGGTGATTTTTGGTGGCGTGAACGCCAACCCACAAATTGCCCGATTAAAAAAACCACTGGATATTTTGGTTGCAACCCCAGGGCGCTTGCTAGACCATGCTAACCAAAAAAATGTGGATTTATCCGGCGTGGAAATTTTAGTGTTAGACGAAGCCGACCGCATGTTGGACATGGGTTTCATCCGCGACATTAAAAAAATACTCGCGATGCTGCCTAAAGCCAGACAAAATCTATTGTTCTCCGCCACCTTCTCAGACGAGATCAAGGGCTTGGCCGATGGCCTATTGCATAACCCAGGGTTTGTTGAAGTGGCCCGTCGCAACACCGCTTCCGAGATGGTCGAGCAAAGCGTGCACATGGTCGCGCAAAGCCATAAGCGCGAGCTGATGAGTTATTTAATTAAACAAAATGACTGGCAACAAGTGTTGGTGTTTACCCGCACCAAACACGGCGCCAATCGCTTGGCAGAAAAGCTGGTGAAAGACGGCATACAAGCCGCCGCCATCCATGGCAACAAAAGCCAAGGGGCGCGCACCAAGGCATTGGCGCAATTTAAAGACGGCAGCATGCGCGTCTTGGTCGCTACTGACATCGCGGCCCGCGGTTTAGACATAGACCAATTGCCACAAGTGGTTAACTTTGAATTGCCCAACGTGCCAGAGGATTACGTACACCGCATAGGCCGTACTGGCCGTGCCGGCAGCAGTGGCGCCGCCGTGTCGCTGGTAGACCGTGAAGAGTTGAAGTTCTTAAAAGACATTGAAAAACTCATCAAGCGCGAGATACCCAAACTGCCAGTGGAAGGCTTTACGCCTAACCCCAACCCGGAACCGGAAGCACCGCGAGCGCCGCGCCAACCGCACGGTCGCCCACCACGTGGCCACCAACGCAGTGCCGGCAGCAATAAGCAAACCCAGCGCCCTCGTGAAGCCAACCAAGCAGCCCCACGCGGTGAGGCTCGTCCGGCCAGCAATAAAAATATGTCGGAAGCCGCACGCCATCAGGCCATGCCACAACCGGCCTTGTTTTCACCTACCGTGCCGCAAAACAATGGCCGCCGCCATAACCCAAATGGTGGCCAGCCTAAACCTGGAACAGCCAACCGTGGCAAACCGAGTAGCCCGCATCGCAGCGGCGGGCGTGGCCGATAAGGTGCATTTAGCCTTTTAGCAAAACCTAAAAATAGATTAAACTTCTATCCATTAAAATTTTACCCATTACCGATTTAGGACATCCCCATGCAAATTGCAATGAACACAGTGGTATCAATGACTTACGAATTAAAAGACGCGGATGGCAACGTGCTTGAATCCAGCGCGGAGCCGGTTGCTTACTTGCACGGCGGTTACGATAATATTTTCCCGAAAGTGGAAGAAGCCATGCACGGCAAAAACATCGGTGACGTGGTCATCGTCGACTTACAACCGGTTGATGCATTTGGCGAATACGATGAAGAATTGGTGCAAATTGAGCCAGCCAGTGCCTTCCCATCTAACGAACTCAAAGTAGGCATGCAGTTTGAAGGCGAAGACGAATCCGGCGAGGTGATTTTATACACCGTGACCGAGATTGCCGACGGCAAAGTCATTGTTGATGGCAACCACCCATGGGCAGGCGAACGCGTGGTATTCACCGCCACCATTAAAGACGTGCGTGCGGCCAATAAAGAAGAAGTGAGCCACCAACACGTGCACGGTGCAGGCGGTCATCACCACTAGTTAGCAAATTAAATAAAAAAGGCGCTCATCATCGAGCGCCTTTTTTATTGTCAGACACGGCCGTAAAGGGGATTACGCTACTACTTGCATAGGATGAATTTCATGCGCAATCTTTTCACCCACTAAGATTTGTGCCTGTTTAAGATCAAAACTCGTCTGCAGATTCAACCAAAACTGCGGAGTGGTATTGAAAAAATGAGCCAACCTTAGGGCAGTATCCGTTGTAATGCTGCGACGCTCACGAACCACTTCATTAATTCTTGGCGCAGGCACACGCAACTCGATAGATAGCGCATTCGCACTCATACCCAATGGGACTAGGTACTCTTCTCTAAGAATTTCGCCTGGGTGTATAGGCCTCATGTTGTTTTTAATCATCTCTAACTCCTCAGTGGTAATCCACAATCTCAACGCCTTCAGGGCCATTTGCTCCCCAAGTAAAGCAAACGCGCCATTGGTCATTGATGCGTATACTGTGCTGACCAGATCGATTCCCAGATAACTGCTCGAGTCGGTTTCCAGGGGGCGATCTTAAATCCCTTAATTCAACAGCATCATCTAACATCTGCAGTTTTCGTTCTGCTACGGATCTAATCTGATTAAACCGATGAGCTGGAAGTCCTTGGTAAAGGGACCTAGTGTCACTGCAACGAAAAGATAGTATAGCCATTAAGAAATATATAACGCCACGCGTTAAACGTCAAGAGGATGATAACACCCTTAAACTGGGGTATCCAACAACTCTTTTAGTTGATACAAGGCATCCAATGCTTGCTTAGGCGTTAAATCATCGGCATGCAAGGCTTCCAACGCGTTAAGCGCAGGATGAACATGCAATTCAGCGGCAGGTTCAGCGCTACTAAACAGTTGCGATTGGGAGCTGTGACTGGCCACATTACTTTGCTCCAGTTGCGCCAGCTTGCGCTTCGCCGCGGCCACCACCGATTTAGGAATGCCGGCCAATTGCGCCACTTGCAAGCCGTAACTTTGGTTGGCCGCACCCTCTTCCACTTTATGCATAAATACGATGGATTTGTTGGCCACGCTACCGTGCTCCATGGCATCCAAATGAACGTTAGCCGCTTGTTTGAATTCATCGACAATGCGGG
>CALFXV010000225.1 GCA_937957775.1 uncultured Methylotenera sp.
TTAATTTAGACCGCCTGCGTGAGGGATTTTGGCAAGCGCTACCGGTGGCATTGCCGATAGGTGGCTTAATGGCAGTTGAGATGGTCATGATAGTAGGGGTGAATAATTTCGGTGCGGACAAAGTGTTGGCGCCTGCAGCTCATCCAGCAGATTACAGCAACACTGCAGCCTTGGGTCGCGTGCTGTATACCGATTATTTATTGGCCTTTGAATTGGCCGCCGTAGTGCTGTTGGTAGCCATCGTGGCAGCCATTGCGTTAACGCTAAGAAGCCGTAAAGAAAGCAAACCTACTTATGCCAATAAGCAAGTGGCGATTAAAAAGGCCGATAGGCTGCGTATTGTAAAAATGGACGCCGTGCTAGAACCTAAAGCCGAGCCCACTGGCATCACTGAGGAGACAAAATAATGGTCGGTTTATCCCATTACCTTATTCTTGGGGCCTTGCTGTTTGCCATCAGCGTGGTTGGTATCTTTTTAAATCGTAAAAATGTCATCATTTTATTGATGGCCATAGAGCTGATGTTGCTAGCGGTTAACCTCAACTTTATTGCCTTTTCGCATTATATGAACGACATCGCGGGGCAAGTGTTTGTGTTTTTTATTTTAACCGTCGCTGCTGCTGAATCGGCCATAGGCTTGGCTATCCTAGTGGTGCTGTTTAGAAACTTACGCACGATTAATGTTGACGATTTAAATCGCCTTAAAGGGTAAGTTCAGAATGACCATGCAACAGATTTACTTAGCGATACCAATACTGCCTCTATTAGCCGCTGCTGTGGTGGGCCTGTTTGGTAAAATCTTGCCAAGAGCGGCCGTGCATGGTTTAACCATACTGGGTGTGGCTTTTTCGTTTGCCTTATCGGTTTACGTGCTCAACCATGCCATGCACAGTGCGCCGTATAACGAAACGGTTTATTCCTGGTTAAAAACCGGTAACTTTAGTTTTGAAATTGGCTTTTTGATCGATAATTTGTCGGCCATGATGATGGTGGTGGTGACTTTTGTTTCCCTTATGGTGCACATCTACACCGTAGGCTACATGGCTGAAGACCCAGGTTACGCTCGCTTTTTTAGCTACATCTCGCTGTTCACCTTTGCCATGTTAATGCTGGTCATGAGCAATAACTTCATGCAACTGTTCTTTGGTTGGGAAGCGGTGGGCTTGGTTTCCTATTTACTCATTGGTTTTTGGTACACAAGACCAACCGCCATCTACGCCAACCTAAAAGCCTTCCTGGTAAACAGGGTAGGGGATTTCGGTTTTCTCTTAGGCATAGGCTTGGTCTTAATGCATTTTGGCAGTTTGGATTACGCGTCGGTGTTCTCGGTCGCGCCACAAATGGCCGATGTACAAATCAATTTAATTGGTAACACTGATTGGTCTTTGTTGACCGTCACCTGCATTTTGTTGTTTATCGGCGCCATGGGTAAGTCGGCGCAAGTGCCGCTGCATGTATGGTTACCCGATTCCATGGAAGGCCCGACGCCTATCTCGGCATTAATTCATGCGGCGACCATGGTCACCGCGGGTATTTTCATGGTGGCCCGGATGTCGCCATTGTTTGAATTGTCGTCCACGGCGCTATCTTTCATTATTGTTATCGGCAGCATCACGGCCTTGTTTATGGGCTTTTTGGGCATCATACAAAACGACATTAAACGGGTGGTGGCGTATTCCACGCTCTCGCAGTTAGGCTACATGACCGTAGCGCTCGGTGCATCGGCTTATTCCGTGGCTATATTCCACTTAATGACGCATGCCTTCTTTAAAGCCTTGCTGTTCTTAGGTGCGGGTGCCGTGATCATGGGCATGCACCACGATCAAGACATACGCAATATGGGTAACTTGAAAAAATACATGCCGGTGACGTGGTTGACCTCTTTAATCGGCTCATTGGCTTTAATAGGAACGCCGTTTTTTGCCGGTTTTTATTCTAAAGACAGCATCATAGAAGCGGTGCATGCATCGACCATACCTGGCAGTGGCTTTGCCTATTTTGCCGTGTTGGCTGGGGTGTTTGTCACGGCATTTTATAGTTTCCGTATGTACTTCCTGGTATTCCATGGTGCGGAAAAATGGCGCACTCCGCATCACGATGCTGAGCACGACGCGCATCATGATGACCATGACCACCATCATGGTCTTGCCCCTACAGACGATCCGCATGAGCCGGGTTGGGTGATCAAATTGCCCTTAATCCTCTTGGCCATTCCCTCTGTTTGGATAGGCTATGTGGCCATAGAGCCTATGCTATACGGCGACTTCTTCAAAGGCGTTATATACGTAGACTATGCCGCGCACCCGGCCATGCAAGAGATGACTCACCATTGGCATAGCGCCATGCACAATGCTGCTGGCATGGCCATGCACGGCTTGCTTAGTGTGCCGTTCGCCTTGGCTGCCTCCGGCGTGCTATTAGCCTGGTTCTTCTATACGCAGCGTCCAGACATACCGGCTAGCATACAAAGCAAGTTGGCCTGGATTAACAACGTATTGGAAAACAAGTACGGTTTTGATGCGTTTAATGACAAAGTGTTTGCTGCCGGCTCGCGTTTGCTAGGCCATAAACTATGGCAAATAGGTGACGTGACCATCATCGATGGCGCCCTGGTCAACGGCACAGCCAATCTAATTGGCAAAGCGGCGACTGTCGTGCGTAAGTTGCAAACAGGGCTGATTTACCACTACGCATTCGCCATGATCATAGGCGCGTTTTTAATGCTTACTTTTTTCTCTAAAGTTTAAACAATGCAAAATTATTTCTACCATCATCTGTTGAGTTTTGCGATTTGGTTGCCGGTTTTAGCTGGGGTTGTGGTGCTGGCTAGCGCTAACGAAAACAAAGCTAACGCCACCCGTTGGTTAGCCTTGCTTGGTGGTTTGCTAAGCTTTTTAGTCACCATCCCGCTTTATACCCAATTTAATTTTGCGGATGGCGGCTTGCAATTTCAGGAAGGCTTTAGCTGGATACCGGCCTTTAACATCAATTACCATTTAGGTGCCGACGGCTTAGCTGTACCCTTGATTTTGCTTACCAGCTTCACCACGCTGATAGTGATTATTGCCGCCTGGGAAGTGATACAAAAGCGCGTGGCGCAATACATGGCTTGTTTCTTGATTATGAGCGGCCTGATGATAGGGGTGTTCAGTGCGCTGGATGCCATACTCTATTACGTGTTTTGGGAAGCGATGCTTATCCCCATGTTCTTGGTGATTGGTATTTGGGGTGGTCCTAACCGAGTTTACGCTACGGTTAAATTCTTTCTCTATACCTTGCTCGGTTCACTCTTGATGTTGGTCGCCTTCATCTACTTGTACTTAAATACCGGTAGCTTTGAAATTGCCGATTTCTACCGTTTCCCCATGCCATTGCAAGTGCAGATTTTAGTGTTCTTGGCTTTCTTTGTGGCCTTTGCCGTCAAAATTCCCATGTGGCCAGTGCACACCTGGTTACCGGATGCCCACGTGGAAGCGCCGACTGGCGGTTCAGTGGTGTTGGCGGCGATTGCCCTGAAACTGGGTGGTTATAGTTTTCTGCGCTTCGCTATGCCCATCGCGCCCGATGCGGCACGTCATTTAACGCCCTACATGATCAGCCTGTCTTTAATTGCCATTGTTTACATTGCCTTGGTGGCCTTGGTGCAAAAAGACATGAAAAAGTTGATTGCCTATTCATCCATCTCACACATGGGGTTTGTGACGCTAGGCTTCTTCTTATTTAACAACATAGGCCTAGAAGGCGCCATCGTGCAGATGCTCTCACACGGCTTTATTTCTGCGGCCATGTTTTTGTGTGTGGGTGTGCTTTACGACCGTGTGCACAGTAGGCAAATCGAGGCATACGGCGGCGTGGCCAATACCATGCCAGCCTTCGCCGCCTTTGCCGTTTTCTTCGCCATGGCCAACACCGGCCTGCCCGGTACATCGGGTTTTGTTGGTGAGTTCATGGTTATATTGGGCGCCATACAAATTAATTTTTGGTATGCCTTCTTGGCCGCTTTCACCCTGATATTCGGTGCGGCGTATACGCTGTGGATGGTTAAGCGGGTATTTTACGGGGCGGTAGCGAACGACCAGGTTGCGGCCTTGAGCGATTTGAATAAACGTGAATTTTTCATCCTAGCTGTATTGGCGCTATTGGTGTTGGCCTTAGGGGTATACCCGCAAGCGGTTACCGACATGACCAATGCCACGGTGAATGAACTTCTTACTCATTTTGCACAAAGCAAGCTGCCTGCCAGCCTGCCAGCAGGTTTATAAGTTATGGAAACGATACGTTACGACCTCATTACCGCTTTACCTGAGCTGATTGTGCTGTGCATGGCCATGGTAATTTTATTAACTGACTTGTTTATCTCACCAGCCCGACGCATGGTGATATACAGCATGGCGCAGTTGACCTTATTGGCCGCCGCCTACTTTAGTTATTCTAGCCATGCACCCAGTGTCAGTACCGCATTTAGCGGGGCGTTTATCGACGACGCGATGGCGGATGTGCTTAAGCTCATGATGTACCTTGGCACCTCGTTTATCTTCGTTTACAGCAGGCAATACCTGCAGCATCGCGGCATGTTCCGTGGCGAATTTTACGCCTTGGTCTTGTTCTCCTTATTGGGCATGATGGTCATGGTCTCTGGTCAGAGCATGCTAACGCTGTACGTTGGCTTGGAGCTGCTGTCGCTTAGTTTGTATGCCTTGGTGGCGATGGACCGGGATAACGCTAAAGCCACTGAAGCCGCCATGAAATACTTTGTGTTGGGTGCCTTGGCCTCGGGCATGCTGTTGTACGGCATGAGCATGGTGTATGGCATGACCGGCAGCCTGAACTTGTCTGAAATAAACATGGCTTTAATGTCTGGCGCGAAGATCCATGCCGTCATGATATTAGGCTTGGTATTTATCGTTGCTGGCCTGGCCTTTAAATTAGGCGCCGTGCCTTTCCAAATGTGGGTGCCGGATGTGTATGAAGGCTCGCCCACCGCCGTGACCATGTTAATTAGTTCGGTGCCTAAGCTAGCCGCTTTTGCCTTTGTTATTCGGATGTTGGTGCAGGCTCTTCCAACGCTAGCGGTCGATTGGCAGCAAATGCTGATGATCATGGCGGTGCTGTCCATCCTAATAGGTAACATCACGGCCATAGCGCAAACCAATCTAAAGCGCATGTTGGCTTATTCGACCATATCCCATATCGGTTTTGTCTTATACGGCCTAATGAGCGCGACCATGAACGGCTTTATATTTGCCATGTTCTACGTGGTCAGCTATGTATTAATGACTTTAGCGGGTTTCGGCATTATTTTATTGTTGTCACGTCCAGGCTTTGAAGTGGACAAACTCGATGACCTTAAAGGCCTCAA
>CALFXV010000226.1 GCA_937957775.1 uncultured Methylotenera sp.
CAAAAAACATTCAAGCCATCGACCTTTCGATGCGCTTTTCAAACATTTAATCAAAACGCACTCCCAAAACACAATAAGCCTATGTGTTTTAGGGTTTATTTGGCACTGAAACGCTTAAGATTCTAAGCCTCCAGCCTTGACCAAAAGGCCGTAAACGGTTACTGTTCAGGGTTACCCGATTATTAGCAAAAACAAGTACGTTTATGGACGATAGCAATCAGCAAAAAGTAGGCCAAATTTCTGGCGCGGAAATCATCATGCGATGTTTGCAGGAAGAGAACGTCAAGTTCGTCTTCGGCTATCCAGGCGGCGCTGTGCTACACATTTACGACGCGCTATTTAAGCAAAAACACTTCAAACATATTCTCGTTCGTCATGAGCAAGCTGCAGTGCATGCCGCTGATGCTTTTTCACGTGCAACTGGTGAAGTAGGTGTAGCGCTCGTGACATCAGGGCCAGGCGCAACCAACGCAGTGACTGGCATTGCAACAGCCTACATGGACTCCATCCCTATGGTGGTCATTAGCGGCCAAGTCCCAACCGCTGCGATCGGCATGGACGCTTTCCAAGAAGTGGACATGGTGGGTGTGACTCGCCCATGCGTTAAACACAACTTCTTGGTTAAAGACGTCAAAGACATCGCTGCCACCATGAAGAAAGCTTTTTATGTAGCCTCAAGCGGCCGACCAGGTCCAGTTTTGGTAGACATTCCCAAGGACATCACGGCCGACCTGTGTCAATTTGACTACCCAGAAACGGTGCAAATGCGTTCCTACAATCCGGTAACCAAAGGGCATTTAGGTCAAATCAAAAAAGCCTTGAAATTATTATGCGAAGCCAAACGCCCCATGGTCTATTCTGGTGGTGGCGTCGTGCTTGGTGATGCGGCTGAGCATTTGATCAAATTGATACAAGCGCTAGGCTTGCCTATCACCAGCACTCTAATGGGTCTTGGTGGCTTTCCCGCTTCCGATAAAAAGTTTTTGGGTATGCTAGGCATGCACGGCACCTATGAAGCCAACATGGCCATGCAAGATTGCGACGTCTTGCTGGCCGTTGGTGCGCGCTTTGATGACAGGGTAATAGGCAATACCAGCGACTTTTTATCCAAGCCACGTACTATTATCCATATTGATATAGATCCCGCATCCATATCAAAACGGGTAAAAATTGATGTGCCCATCGTCGGAGACGTCAAGTCGGTATTGGCCGACATGAACGAACTCATCGCAACGGAAAAACCACAACAAAATACCGTTGCCCTGAATGCCTGGTTCGAACAGATAAAGACTTGGCGTGCTAAAGAATGCATGAATTTTGCCCAAAGTGACGAATTCATCAAACCGCAATACGTCATACAAAAACTGCATGAAGTGACCAAGGGGGACGCCTGGGTGACATCTGACGTAGGTCAACATCAAATGTGGGCTGCACAATATTACCCATTTGACCAACCACGCCGTTGGATTAATTCCGGCGGCTTAGGCACCATGGGCGTCGGTCTTCCCTACGCCATGGGCGTTCAATTTGCATACCCAAACGCACAAGTAGCCTGCGTGACTGGCGAAGGCAGCATACAAATGAACATCCAGGAGCTTTCAACCTGCGCGCAATATCACTTGCCGATTAAAGTGATCATGCTGAATAACCGTTATTTAGGCATGGTGCGGCAATGGCAAGAGTTTTTCTATGAGAACCGCTACTCCGAATCTTACATGGACAGTTTACCTAACTTCGTCAAGCTCGCTGAGGCATATGGCCATGTCGGCATGCAAATCACCAAACCAGGTGACGTGGAAGCAGCTCTAAAAGAAGCG
Source organism: uncultured Methylotenera sp. (assembly GCA_937957775.1). Lineage (GTDB taxonomy): Bacteria > Pseudomonadota > Gammaproteobacteria > Burkholderiales > Methylophilaceae > Methylotenera. Next base: position 1,818 of record CALFXV010000226.1, read on the forward strand.
TTCGCCATGAAGTCGCGTTTTGTGTTCATGGATTTTATTACCGATCAAAAAGAAAATGTGTTCCCCATGATACAAAATGGTAAGGGCTTGTCTGAGATGATTTTAGCGGAGGACCTATAAGATGGCGACCCAGTCTGCACGTCACATTATTTCACTGCTAATGGAAAACGAATCGGGTGCTTTATCAAGAGTGGCCGGCTTATTCTCTGCACGCGGCTACAACATTGAATCACTAACGGTTGCCGCCACCGAAGACCCAACCTTATCACGCATGACCATCGTGACGGCTGGGTCAGAAGCAGTCATAGAACAAATTATCAAGCAATTAAACAAACTGGTGGACGTAGTCAAAGTATTGGATTTAAACGATGGAAAATTCATTGAACGTGAATTGATGTTAGTTAAAGTCAAAGCCACCAGCGCGTTTAGAGAAGAAATGAAGCGCATGTGCGACATATTCCGTGGCCGTATTATCGATGTGGCCGACGGCAGCTTTACCATTGAGCTTACCGGCTCAGGCAATAAGCTTGATGCTTTTATCGAAAGTTTAGATAAAGCAGCGATCCTAGAAACCGTGCGCACTGGCGCGTCGGGCATAGGTCGCGGTGACAGAATACTGAAAGTTTAAATTTTAAAAACCCCTTATATTTATTAAGCAATTGCATAGAAAGGCGACACAAAATGAAAGTTTATTACGATAAAGACGCGGACCTTGGTTTAATCAAAGGCAAAAAAGTAACCATCGTTGGCTACGGCTCACAGGGCCATGCGCATGCAGCCAACTTAAAAGACAGCGGCGTTGACGTTACCATAGGTTTACGCAAAGGCGGCAGCTCATGGGCGAAAGCCGTGGCCGCTGGTCATAATGTTTTAGAAATTGCCGAAGCCACCAAACAAGCTGATGTAGTCATGCTGTTATTGCCTGACGAAACCATGCCACAAATTTTTGATGCGGACGTAGCGGCCAACTTAAAACAAGGCGCCACACTAGCCTTTGCTCACGGCTTTAACATTCATTACAACCAAATTACACCAAGAGCAGACTTAGACGTCATCATGATCGCTCCTAAAGGCCCAGGCCACACAGTGCGCTCAGAATACTTAAAAGGCGGCGGCGTTCCTTCATTAATTGCTGTTTATCAAGATAAATCTGGCAAAGCAAAAGCCTTAGCCTTGTCCTATGCGGCAGCTAACGGCGGCACAAAAGGCGGCGTCATTGAAACCGATTTCCGTGAAGAAACTGAAACTGACTTGTTCGGCGAACAAGCGGTGTTGTGTGGCGGCGCGGTTGAATTGGTTAAAGCCGGTTTTGAAACTTTGGTTGAAGCAGGCTATGCGCCTGAAATGGCTTACTTTGAATGCTTGCACGAACTTAAATTGATCGTGGATTTGATGTACGAAGGCGGCATTGCTAACATGAATTACTCCATTTCAAACAACGCAGAATACGGTGAATACGTAACCGGTCCAAAAGTAATCAATGACGAATCACGTTACGCCATGCAAGAATGTTTAGCTAACATTCAAAACGGCGAATACGCGAAACGCTTCATATTAGAAGGTCGTACCAACTACCCAGAAATGACCGCTCGTCGTCGTTTGAATGCAGCCCATCCTATTGAGCAGGTAGGTGGCCAATTGCGCGCCATGATGCCTTGGATTGCCAAGAACAAATTGGTTGACC
>CALFXV010000227.1 GCA_937957775.1 uncultured Methylotenera sp.
GTACACCCGCAGCGCCTTCAACGCCATTTATCGCCACGTCCACTGCAAGACCATCCACGACGGCAAGCGCAAGATCGAGGCGTCGGTCTGCTTCGATGAGAACCGCCAGGCCAAGGGCGCAAAGACCCTTGTCGGCGTGACCTATGCGCCTGGTGAGAATATCCTATGCGCCCGTGAGGGTCTGGTGTACGGCAACCGCTGGCGCGACGCCCGCCCACCGGTGGCCCTTGGCGTTGACTCCGCCCCATGGCTCAAGCATGTGGAGCGCATGATCCCCGACGCCGCCGAGCGTGAGCATGTTCTCAACGTCATGGCCTTCAAAGTGCAAAACCCTAACGTCAAGGTCAATCACGCCGTGTTGCATGGTGGCCACCCAGGATCAGGTAAGGACACGATGTGGGCACCGTTCTTCTGGGCCATTGGCGGCGACTCGCTGGCCAACGTGAAAAAGCTGGATAACAAAGACTTGTCAACCCCTTGGGGTTACCACCTTGAATGTGAGGTGCTAATCATTAACGAGTTGCGCCAGCCCGAGGCGTCAGATCGTCGCGCGCTTGAAAATAGTTTGAAACCGGTTATTGCTGCGCCGCCTGAGTTTTTGTCAATTCAACGTAAAGGTTTGGCCCCTTATGAGGCCGTGAACCGTTTGCAAGTGGTCGCATTCTCCAATGAGCGCATGGCCATCACAATCCCTTCCAATGACCGTCGCTGGTTTGTTTTGTGGTCTGACGCGCTTTGCATGGATGCCGACGCCGCCTCACGTATGTGGGCTTGGTACAAGTCTGGCGGGTTTGCGGCCGTGGCCGCGTGGCTTGCGTCCCGTGACGTGAGCGCGTTCAACGCGGGCGCTGCCCCTCCCATGACCGAGGCCAAAGCTATCATGGTGGAAACCGGCATGAGTGGCGCCGAGTCGTTCCTGGTGGAAATGATGCGCTCGCGTCTAGGTGAGTTTGCGTCTGGCGTGCTGGGCGGCCCGTGGCAGTCAACGTGTGACCGCCTCACGGGCGTGGCCCCCGCCGGTATGAAATTGCCCGTGGCGGCCTTGTTGCACGCGTTTCGTGAGGCTGGCTGGGTTGACATGGGCCTTTTAAAATCGCGCGCTCATACAACCAAAAAGCACGTTTTTTGCGCCCCTGACATGGTCAACCGTTCCAAGTCAGAATTGAGGGACGCATGCGAGCCGGACGGTAAGTCGCCGCTAATGAAGCTGGTGAAATAAACAATGCCGCCGCCTACGGCGTCAACATAAAAAAAAAGCCCGCGTAAAGCGGGCCTATAAGGTGGCAACTACAAGTCTAAAAGAACGACTAGCAGCGCCGCCAGTATAGCGGCAATTATTAGGGCCATCGCGTCATTGCCTCCAAGGCGCCGCGATTTATTAGGCGCCTGGCTTCCGGCCCTTCGGCCATGGCCATGCGGTATTCATGGTCGGACACTTTTCCCAATTCGTGCCGATAACCTAAGTCGACGTAATAGTGTTCGGTATACGTGAGCGGCGCCCAGGGCGCGATTATTTCCCGCATAAGCGGGTGCAAATTATCCTTCGTTTTCATATATATCCCCTTCGGTGTAGTTGGTGGCTGGCGCCGTGTTTAGATGCTCATAAAAGCCGGTTAACGTGTTTTCGCTGCCATAAGGCGCGCCCTTACCCTGGTGGCCCCGGCCGCTATTTAACCCGTAGTACATGGCCACATAATCGGCCGTGCTCATGCCGTCCCAATAGTTCGGAAAATACCGGCGCTCCGGCCCCTTACTTTTTACAATTTTATGCTTACCGGTGCATTTAGCATGCTCATTCATTACCGCGCCAGCATGGTCGTCGTTGACAATGTAGATTGTCCGTCCTAGTCTCATTTTTAGCATGTGGCCGCCTTGTCTAGCGCGTCGCGCGCTTTATCTAATGCAATTTGAAAATTATCGGCCCTTGCCGTGTCCGGTAGATCCGGCGCCAGCAAGTCACCGTAGAAAATAAGCGCTTGAAGCGCGTCAATTAGGTTTTCCATCATTTCCCCCTTTAAATAGTGCAGCAGCCGCAGCACGGCGCGTCTTCACAGCGGCCGCGTGGGTTTCGGTGAAATACAGTCGCGCCGTTTTCACCGTAGAAAATAACGCGGGTGTCTCCCGGCTCTTCCAGCCAAGCGCGGCGCGTTACCGTGTCAAATTTAATATCATCGCCGGGGTTTATCCTGGCGCCGCTTTGGGCGCAACGGCCCGGGTATTTTGCGCGCATGCTTTTAATTGTCATTTTGCTAACCTCAAGTTAATGACGCGATGACGTGAGCCATGCGCTGGAAAGCCCACGATAGCTGCGCGCTGGCGCTGGCAAAGCTGGCACGTCGCGCATGACACGTCGTCGCGCTGGGTGGCCGGGCAAACGACGACGGGCCGGCCGGCTGGCGTTTTTGTGTTTTCGTTCTGCGTGCTGGGCAAAACAACGACGACGGGGCCGGCGTTTTGTTCGGCCAAATAATCGGCGTCGTTTAAATCATTCGCGCTTAGGTTCACGGTAAAGCCCCAGGCGTTCGCGTGGCGGATCCAATTTATTGACGCGGCGTCACGGTGATGCGAATAAGTAAACCCGCGTTTACCGGTATTCGCGGCCACCAACTCGCCCAGCTTTGCGGCGTCAATTGTGCCGTTTTGCTGGGGTAAATCGCCAGCCTGGTTATGCCGCCAGATTTGGTTATCCGGTAAGCGCGCGATTGTGTTGCAAAATTCCTCCCAGGATGTGCCGCGCGTTTTCATTGATACGGCCGCCCAATGCAAAGCCAGCGGGCCGCTGGCGGCGTAACATTCGCCGCGCATGCTGCAATCACTGGGGCATGAGTCGCGTTCTGTAGTTGATACCGGAATTGGGCCGGTTTTGACGTTCGCGCTTTTGAGGGTTAAATGAACTTGCATGGCCAGCCCCTTATTTGGTAAGAACGTCAAAATAAGCCAGGGCGCCGATAAGCAATGCGCCAGCCACCAGCAGCACGGCCGCCAGATCTAAAATTGTCAATAGTGCTTTTTTCATGTTGTTTTGCCTTTAGGTTAGTTGAGTGAATGAAGGCCAGCGCATGGCTGGCCGGTTTTGCTTTAGATCTTGAATTCAATACGTTCGTTCAAGCGATTGGCGCGCGCAAAATCTAACAATTCTGCACGGGTGTTGCGGCCGCGTGTGCTGCGAATCAATGTGGCCAATGAACGCGCAGCCAAGCCGCGCAAATTAGTTTCGTCAAGATAACCAATGATTTTTAACAGTTCGCGATTTTCGGATTTTGTCATGTTGTGCCTTTAGGTTAGTTGATACCGGCGTTTTGTCGCGCGGTACAGATATTGTAAACGATTATTTTACATTGTCAACAATTATTTTACTAAGGACAAACCCTAATGCACGTGGGTGATTGTGCGCGCGACGTGAGCGGCGTTTTTGCACGGGAATGACTCACGCGCAAAGCCGCATGCTATTTAGGTTTTTTCCGTTTGTGAGTTATTGTGAGTAGTGTTTTCTTTTAACTAGGTTTTACTTTATGTATTGTAAGGAACGTGTAAGGCCACCGTTTGGGGCGCGACTGAAAGTGGGCGGAACAATGACCCACATGACCCACAAACTGAAAACGGAAAGTTTGTGCCCTTTCCGCGTGAGTCATTGTGGGCTATGCAAAAACAATAACCCACAATGACTCACATCATGCGGCCGCGTGGCCATGTGCATGCAGCACCTAGCATGTGGCGCCAGCGTAAAGCGCACCTTGTGAGCATGACCCACAATGACTCACATGCTTTTTGGCCGAGGGGGAGGGGTAGGGCCGGCGGCAAGGGCCTAGCAAAAACGGATGGGTTGCGAACAATTTTTTATTTTTTGCAAAACGGCATACAATGTCAGCACACACTTTTTAATCGAGGTGCAGGAGAACCTATGTTCCATTCAATCCCATTCACACCGCGCAAGGTCGAAGCGACAGAGTCGCGTTTGAAGGCGGTGTATGACGCTGCCAAACTTGGCCTCAAAGGCGACGCCCTTGCATTGGCCGCAGGCATGTTGCCCACCGAATACCGACAACTCACGCAACTTGACCCCGTTGTTGAGATGGCTGCGCAAAAAGGCAAAGCGGACGCTGAGATCGAGATGGCCAACGTTCTGCGCAACGCAGCGCTTGAAGGCGACGCTAAGTCAGCGCTTGAAATTCTCAAACACCAACACGGCTGGGTGGCCAAGCAAGCCATATCTGTTGAGGTCGACCAGCGCATATCCATCACTGGCGCGCTGGCCGAGGCGCAAAAGCGCGTGCTGGACGTGAGTGACGCAACAATCATAGAAACACCAGTCAATGCAATCGACCATATACAGCGCTGAAGATGAGCAAGAACTGATGGCGCGCCTATGGGCGCCAGCGATCAAGGACAACCCCTTAGCCTTCGTACTTTTTGCTTTTCCATGGCAACAACCCGGTACGCCCTTGGAGCATTTTAAAGGCCCACGCAAATGGCAGCGTGAGGTTCTCACCGAGATAGCCAACCATATCAAGCAGAACCAGGGAAAGATCGATTACGACACCCTACGGCACGCTGTCTCATCTGGCCGTGGTATTGGTAAGTCGGCCCTAGTGTCATGGATCACGATATGGATGCTGTCCACGCGGATTGGTTCCACGACCATTATCTCAGCTAACAGTGAATCTCAACTGCGCTCTGTCACCTGGGCCGAGATTACCAAGTGGCTGGCGATGTCGCTTAACAGTCATTGGTTTGAAGTCTCGGCCACACGGCTGATGCCGGCCAAATGGATCACGGAACTGGTCGAGCGCGACCTTAAAAAAGGCACGCGCTACTGGGGCGTTGAGGGGCGCTTATGGTCAGCCGAGAATCCCGATGCTTACGCGGGTGTTCACAACTTTGACGGTGTGCTGGTGATCTTTGATGAGGCGTCAGGTATTGACGACAGCATCTGGGCTGTGACGGCGGGTTTCTTTACTGAGAACACGCCCAACAGGTTCTGGATGGCGTTTTCCAACCCGCGCCGCAACACGGGGTATTTCTACGAGACGTTTAACAGCAAGCGTGGCTTTTGGACAACAAAAGTCGTGGACGCGCGCACAGTTGAGGGCACAGACAAGGCGGTCTATCAGAGCATCATCGACGAATACATTTCTTCTGCAGAACAGAAGTGGGGACAGTATTCAGGTGTAGTGCTTCTTCTCCCTCACGGTTACGAAGGACAGGGACCTGACCACTCGTCAGCCCGCATCGAGCGTTACCTGCAGCTATGTGCGCAGAACAACATGACCGTTGCTCAGCCATCAACTCCGGCATCGCACTTCCACCTGCTTCGCCGTCAGGCGTACTCGCAGCCGAAGCGCCCGTTGATCGTCTTCACGCCCAAGGCAATGCTCCGTCTTCGCGGAGCGACGAGCTCGGTCGAGGACTTCACGAACGGCGTCTTCCAGCCCGTTCTGGACGACCACTCGGTCGACGGCCAAACCCGTCGCATTCTGCTTCACTCGGGCAAGATCCACTACGACCTCCTCGCCGAGCGGGAAAAGCGCGCAGCCAACGGCGTCGCGCTGGTTCGAATGGAGCAGTTCTACCCGTTCCCCGAACTCGACCTCGCACAAGTTCTGACGGCACATCAGGGCGCCGAGCTGGTGTGGGTCCAGGACGAGCCCGAAAACCAGGGCGCCTGGCCATTCATCGCTCTGGAATTGCGCCGACTCGGCATCGACGGTCGAGTTGTGTGCCGTCCCGCCGCCGCGTCACCGGCTGCCGGTTCGTCCAAGCGCAGTGCCGAAGAGCACGCTCACATCATGGATACCGCGTTCGCGGGGCTCTAAACCGATCGCTCGGTTATTGCTGCGCGTTGCGCTCAGACCTTAATTCGGCGCGCGAAAATCCGTTGAGATTTTCAAATTCGCAAAAATGGATTCTCGAAGTCCGGGCGGTGGTTGCTCGGCGAGTGCCGCTCTGAATCTGCTCGTCAGTGTTTCCACGACGTCTAGTTCAGATGCACAGGATTCACAGGCCGAGCAGTGCCTGCGCACCTCGTCCGATTCGATGGGGTCCAATTGTCCGTCAACGAGCGCTTCGATCCGGCCGAAGGCGGACGCGCAACCACAATCGCGATTCATGTCCATTAGATTTCCTTATCCGTTCCGTGCTCGGCGTTAAGCATCTCACGCAGCCGCGTTCGAGCACGGTGCACGCGGGTGAGAAGTGTCGCGGGCTTGATGCCCAGGAAGGTGGCGGCTTCGGCAGTGGTCATCTGGTCAAGGATGACGGCCTTGGCCGCGTCACGCAGGTCGGAGGGGAGCAGGTCGAACATCGCGCGGATCTCTTCGACGCGCAGGTTTTCAATCGCCTGCTTCTCGGCGCTGGCGTTCTGGAAGCCGAGTCCGTCAAAGAACTCGACGGCGTCGCCGATCTGAATCTCGCGGTTGTCGCGGTTTCGCAACTGTCGGCGAAGGTTGAAACAGGTGTTGGTGACGATCTTCTTGAACCACGCCAGTGCGTACGTGCCCTGGGTGTACTTGTCCCAGTTCAGCTTCGCCTTCTCCGACGCAATCTGGACGACCTCGGCAACGAGTTCGGGGCGCATCCCGAGTCGGTTGAGTTCGTACTTCGCGTGGCCATAGACACGCTCAAAAAGTTCCGGGAACACGTCGTCGAACGTTCCCGTGTTGCGGTAATCGGTGCGGATTTCCGCGGGGTTCCAGCCCACCGTGGTGGGGATCTGGATGTCGGACGCGTTCGCGTCCATCCCCGCCTGAATCTCGGGGTCCTGGCCGATGATGTCGAACACCTCGGGGGTGCCGTTGTCGTCGTTGATGTTGTCGGTTATGGCCGTCTCCTGCTCTACTCGGTTCATTCTTCCTTCACCTCTCGCGTAATGTTTGAAGTAATGACTGATCGTGTTTATTCCCGCTCCGACGACAATTGGCGTGCCCCAATTTCGACGTCCGCGATCAACGCGATTGTCCCCATTCCCGGCAGCAAAAGCCTGACAAACCGGGAACTCGTCTTATCCGCCCTCGCCAGCGGTCCTTCGGTGTTGCGCCGACCCCTTCATTCCCGCGATTCTGCCCTCATGCGTGATGCGCTGGGTAACCTCGGGGTCGCCAGTCGTGAAACCCTACAAGGGACCACGGACACGCTTGAAGTATCTCCCGGACCACTGACAGGGAATACGACGATCGACTGCGGACTGGCCGGAACAGTGATGCGATTTGCTCCGCCGATTGCCGCACTGGCAAACGGTGACGTGATTTTTGACGGCGACGATGGTGCTCGTCGTCGACCGATGGCGACGACCATCGACTCGCTTCGGAAACTCGGCGTCGACGTCAGCGACGACGGCCGTGGGACCCTTCCCTTCACTGTTCACGGGACGGGTCGAGTACGCGGTGGCGACATCACCATTGACGCGTCGCAATCCAGTCAATTCGTGTCGGGGCTGTTGCTTGCCGCCGCACGATTCGACGAAGGATTGACTCTTCGCCACTCGGGTGAACATGTTCCGTCCATGCCGCACATCGACATGACCATTGAGTGCCTTCGCGCTCGCGGTGTCTCCGTAAACAGCCCCGAACCAGGCGTCTGGCACGTCGAACCGGGCCCGATCGCGGGCGTCGACATCGTCATCGAACCCGACCTGTCGAACGCGGCGCCCTTCCTCTGCGCCGCCGTCATCGCGGGTGGGTCGGTGACGATTCCTGACTGGCCAGAGTCCACGACTCAGGTCGGTGCCGA
>CALFXV010000228.1 GCA_937957775.1 uncultured Methylotenera sp.
GTCCGATTCGACATTGGTGCCGTCGAGAGGTGAAACTATAGCAAACCTAGCTATTTAGCGCAAGGTCATTTAGCGCTTTCTTTGCTGGATTAATTAAAGCACTTAGGCATTTAGTGCGTTAGCTCTGGTGAGATTGGAAACGGGCACGCACTGCTACAAGGTCTTCCATGGTATCCACCCCAGTGACAGGCGTTTGACTACTCACATGCACGGCGATCTTGTAACCGTAATGCAAGGCTCGCAACTGCTCCAATGCTTCTGTTTTTTCTAATGTAGATTGAGGTAGGCTGGTAAACAGTTTTAAAAATTTAACCCTATACGCGTAAATGCCAACATGCCTATATATAGCTATGGGCTCGTTGCTAGGAATGGGTGCGCGACTAAAATTCATCGCATGACCGTGTTGGTCCATCACAAGCTTAACCACATTAGGGTTTAGAAAATCAGCCGCATTGCTAATGGCATAGCAAGCGGTGGCCATCGCTGCCGACTGATCGTTATTTAATTGATGCGCCACCTCGGCTATCAAAGTCGGCGATATCAAGGGCTCATCACCTTGCACGTTAAGCACTATGGTTTCATCTGACCACTCTTGCTGCATGGCCACCTCGGCAATTCGATCGGTACCACTCAAGTGCCTAGCCTGCGTCATGCAAGTATCAAAGCCATGCTGCTTTACCGCCTGCATAATACGCTCATCATCGGTAGCAACCATCACTTGTTTTGCGCCACTTAAGGCAGCACGCTCAGCCACCCTAACAACCATGGGCTTGCCAGCAATATCAAGCAGTGGCTTGCCTGGCAACCTAACGCTGTCATAACGCGCCGGGATCAACACATTAAACGACAGTGTGCTGACCGTATCCTGCGCATTAGCCAAGCGCTTCGTCATCCGTTAATTTACGGGCCTCTTCTTCCAACAAGACCGGTATGCCATCTTTAATCGGGTAGGCGAGCCTAGCAGACTTGGAAATAAGCTCATTGTTGGCTTTATTCAAGGTCAAAGGACCTTTGGTCACTGGGCAAACTAATATTTGCAACAACTTGGCATCCATATCAACTTCTCAACTTTTGCAATATAAAGGAAATAAAATCCAGGTCAGCCGAACTGCTAACCGAGGCTGTCACGGGTAAGTACCAGGCATCCAATCCTGAAAAAGCGCTGCATTTAACCGCATCTTTCTCCGTCATCAATATGGTCTTGCCTGCCAGTTGTGCAAAATCGGCAGCGCTAAACGCATGATGATCAGGATAGGCTCTAGGCTCAAATTGTAGCCCCAAAGCAGCGAGCTGATCAAAATAACGTTGCGGCTTGCCTATGCCCGCAATGGCCACTGTATTTTTATCCTGAAATTCCTTGGCCGACCTGGGCGCTTGCGAGCGATCTAGGGAATAAAACAAATCCCCATGCAAGGTCATGGTAAAGCAGCGCGATAACCCAATGCCAGTTAACTCTCCGGACTGACGGCCACTCACTACCACCGCATCAACCTGCTTGAGTCTGGCTACCTTCTCGCGTAAAGGCCCGGCCGGCAGCAATCTAAAATTACCAAATGGGCTTGTGGCATCGACTGTGGCAATTTCCACGTCTCGTTGCAAGGCATAATGCTGCAAACCGTCGTCACTGATAATCACGTTGCAATGCGGATTAGCCTGCAGCAAAGCTTGCCCTAGTTGTACTTTATTGTTTCCCACAAAGACCGGGCATGCCGTGCGTTGCGCAATCAAGACCGGCTCATCGCCAACCAAGCCAGGCTTGCTGTCAGCGTATACCGGGGTGGCGGTTTGCTGCTTACCGCCATAGCCACGGCTAATAACGCCAGGCTTCAATCCAGCCGCTTGCAATTGCTGAACCAAGTAAATAACCAGCGGGGTCTTGCCGGTCCCGCCAACGCTGATGTTCCCCACCACAATCAACGGC
>CALFXV010000229.1 GCA_937957775.1 uncultured Methylotenera sp.
CGATCACGGTTACAGCAAAACTGTCATAGGCTTGTTGTGGGCCGTTGGGGTGGTGTGTGAGATCGCTGTTTTTATGGCCATGCCGAAAATCATGGTGCGATTTAGTTTAAAAGCCATTTTATTAGTCAGCCTGGCTTTAGCTGTTCTGCGCTTTAGCTTAATTGGTTGGGCAATTGATTCATGGCCCATCATGCTGTTGGCGCAAACCTTGCATGCCGCCACCTTTGGAAGTTTTCATGCGGCCTCAGTGGAAGTCATTGCCCGTTTTTTCAATGGCCGGCATCAGGCCAAAGGCCAGGCCATATACAACAGCGTGGCCTACGGCATAGGCGGCACTTTGGGCGGGGTGGCCGGTGGCTATGCCCTGCAATACTTAGGCGGTCAGCACACCTTCATGCTGGCCGCGGTCTTTCCTTTGCTGGGTTTTTTGGTGATTGCCTTAGGGCTGAAACTAAGCGCCCAGAAGCATCAGCGCGGACTGTTTGGATAGCTCTAGTTAGTCGGTCTTAGGCTGACTTGCGTTTATCGTGGCTGATCAGCGCGTATGCCGAATGGTTGTGTATGCTTTCGAAGTTTTCACTTTCCACGGTGTAGGCCACGATGCGTTTTTCTGCTGATAGTTGTGCCGCTACGTCCCTCACCATGTCCTCGACGAATTTTGGGTTATCGTAAGCCCGTTCGGTGACAAATTTTTCATCCGGTCGTTTTAATAAGCCATACAACTCGCAAGATGCTTGTTTTTCCACTAGGTTGATGATGTCTTCTATCCAGATAAAATCATTGATCAGCGCCGTGACCGTGACATGGCTGCGTTGATTGTGCGCACCATAATCGGATATTTTTTTGCTGCACGGGCAGAGGCTGGTTACCGGTACCAATACTTTTACGGTAATGTCGAATTGGCCATGATTTATCTCGCCTATAAAGGTCACTTCGTAATCGAGTAAGCTCTTTACGCCAGAAACCGGCGCGGCTTTGTTGACGAAATAGGGGAAAGTCATTTCTACGTGACCGGATTCGGCTTCTAAACGCTTAACCATTTCACGCAGTATGGTTTCAAACGACTCCACGGAAATGGCGTGCTCGTTTACATTGAGTATTTCAACAAAGCGCGACATGTGCGTGCCTTTAAACTGCTGCGGCAGATGCACGTACATATTAAACATGGCGATGGTGTGTTGCTCGCCAGCGGATTTGTCTTTGACGACGATAGGGTGGCGTATGGCCTTGATGCCGACTTTATCAATGGCGATATGGCGTGTGTCTAAGGTATTTTGTACGTCTTCAATAGGGCAGGTGGGCGTAGCTTTTGTCATTACTTATCCTGGTTGGCGTTTAGCTGCTAATACTTGAGTATAACACTAGGTTATTAGCTGCGCAATTGCGCGGCTAATGCCTTCTGCATCAAGACCGCATTCTGCCAACATGGTTTCATGCACGCCATGCTCAATGAACGCATCCGGCAAGCCCAAGCATAGGGTTTGCATGGT
>CALFXV010000230.1 GCA_937957775.1 uncultured Methylotenera sp.
TCCTAGAAGCGTCGCAACCGGCATTTAAAACCTATCAAGCGCAAGTGGTAAAAAATGCCCAAACTATGGCTGAGGCCTTAGCTGCGAGAGGCTTGCGTATTATTTCTGGTCGCACCGAGTCACACATGTTTTTAGTTGATTTGCGTCCAAAAGGATTAACCGGTAAGGCGGCGGATGCAGCATTGGGTTTGGCGCACATTACCGTCAATAAAAATTCGATTCCGAATGACCCAGAAAGCCCATTCGTGACCTCAGGCATACGCATAGGCGCACCGGCAATCACCACGCGTGGTTTTAAAGAAGAAGAAGCGAAGCAGGTGGCCAATTTGATTGCTGATGTGTTGGACAATCCAACGGATGAGAGCGTTATTGCTGCTACTAAAGCCAAAGTTCACGCCCTGACCGCGCGCTTTCCAGTCTACCAAGGCTAGTTAGTCTTAGGCCCGCTGCGCTTGCTATGAAATGCCCTTTTTGCGGTGATGCCGATACCCAGGTAATCGATTCTCGTGTTAACGACGAGGGCAACTCCATACGCCGTCGCCGCAAATGCGGCGTCTGCGACAAGCGTTTTACCACATACGAAACGGCCGAATTGATTATGCCGCAAGTGGTTAAAACCAACGGCACAAGGGTGGCATTTGATAGGGAGAAGCTGCGACTGTCTTTCACTCGGGCTTTGCACAAACGCCCGGTGCCTACCGAATACGTGGATCGCGCTTTGGACAGAATCACGCAAAAATTGCTTAGTTTGGGTGAACGTGAAATCCCCGCTAGGGAGTTGGGTGAAAGCGTAATGCATGAATTGAAATTGATGGATAAAGTGGCTTACATCCGTTTTGCTTCGGTTTACCGTAGCTTTTCAGATGTGGATGACTTTAACGATGCCATCCGTGAGCTATAACATTGGAGACTGATTATGCGATTCATTAAATGGGCCTCAATAGCCTTAAGCGTGTTTACCTTGGCCTTGACCTTGGTGTTCTTTGCCTGGTGGGCCATGAAGGATAGCCTGATGTTTGGTAGCGAGAAATTCGACCAAGTCAAATGGGTGCAGGCCGAAGCCACTGTGCAAAATGAATGCAAGCGCGGCGACATGGCTTACGATTTGCAGCAAAATATTTTAGTTAAAGGTACGCCTAAAGAAGCAGTGGCCATATTGCTGGGTAGGCCCAGTTACGATGCCGACAGGCACGTGGAATACGATTTGGGTAAGTGCATGCATGTCTACCACGGCTTGTTGATTTATTTTGATGAAAACAACAACCTAATCAACAGCCGCATTTCCTCACATTAAGCCCGGCCAATCACGCTAGCTTTGCACCGTGTTTTCCATCGCTGATCACACCTACATGGCTCTTGCGCTGCAGTTAGCAGAGCAGGGTAATTACAGCACCGCACCCAACCCAAGGGTCGCTTGCGTGGTGGTGAAAAATAATCAAATACTGGGCCAAGCGGCCCACCTTAAAGCCGGTCAAGCGCACGCCGAAGTACTGGCGTTAAATCAAGCAGGCGTGGCTGCCGCCGGCGCCGATGTCTACGTTACCCTGGAACCATGCAACCACGTTGGTCGAACGCCACCTTGCGTGGATGCCTTGCTAAAAGCCGGGGTAGGGCGTGTGGTGGTGGCCATGCAAGACCCCAATCCTTTGGTAGCCGGGCAGGGCATGCAGCGTTTACGGGCGGCGGGCATACACGTTGAGCTGGGATTGCTAGAGGCGCAAGCGCAAGCCTTAAACCCCGGTTTCGTCTCGCGCATGACTCGACATAGACCGTATTTGCGCACTAAACTGGCCGCCAGTTTAGATGGCCGCACGGCTCTAGACAATGGATTGAGTCAATGGATCACAACGGAAGCAGCCAGGTCCGATGTGCAGCATTGGCGTGGTTTGGCTTGTGCCATTGTGACCGGCATAGGCACGGTCTTGCAAGATAACCCCAGTATGACCGTGCGCGCGCCTGAGATCGTCAATGCCGCCTTATCGCGTCAACCGCTACGCGTGATTGTAGACAGCCGATTGCGCACGCCGCATGATTGCCAAATGCTCTCTGCAGCCAGCCTGCAAATAGGCCCGGTGTTGATTGCCTACGCCAAAGCCGATGCCGCGCAACTGCAAGCAATACAACGTCCTGGTTTAAGCTTAATAGCCATGCCCAATGCGCACGGGCAAGTTGATTTGCCGGCCTTGATGACCCACTTGGCTACGCTAGGGGTGAATGAGGTCTTACTGGAAGCCGGTTCGGCTTTAAATGGCGCTTTCTTGCAAGCGCAATTAATCGATGAATGCATTTTTTACTATGCCGCCAAACTGATGGGTGGTTCGGCTCAACCCATGTTTGCCATGCCGGCCTATGACACCATGTCACAAGCGCAAGCCATGCAGATTATAGACGTCAGGCAATTGGATGCGGATTTGCGCTTGCGCGCCAAGCCTTTGCCCGCCTAACTCATCATGCAGTTCGCTGGCTTGATCGATACCCATTGCCATCTGGACGCCGCTGAATTTTCCACGGATAGGCAACAGCAAGTAGCGCTCGCCCTAGAGGCCGGTGTGACTAATATCGTTATTCCCGCTGTGGCTCGCGAAAACTTCGCCGCCGTGCTAGACCTTTGCCAACAGCATACACACTGCGCCTGTGCCCTAGGGGTGCATCCTATGTACGTGGATGGCGCGGCTTTGGCTGACTTGGATGCCTTGCAAGAAGAGCTGCGGCATCCAGCCGTGGTAGCCGTAGGGGAAATTGGTTTGGATTATTTTGTTGGGCATGCCGATCCACTGGCCAACCGTCAGCGGCAAAGTCTTTTTTTTAGCGAGCAATTGAAGTTGGCCCATAAATTTGATTTGCCAGTGATATTGCACGTGCGCCAGGCCATTGATGAGGTGTTAATGCATTTGCGCCGTCATGCCGTGCCTGGCGGCATTGCCCATGCCTTTAATGGTAGCAAGCAGCAAGCCGAGCAATTCATCGCCATGGGCTTTAAATTGGGCTTTGGAGGTGCCATGACTTACCAGCGGGCGACCAAGTTACGCGACTTAGCCAAGAGCCTGCCCTTAGAGAGCATAGTGCTTGAAACCGATGCGCCGGATATGCCGCCGTCGTGGTTGGCGGCAGGGCAAAAAAACAGCCCCAATGAGTTAGCAAAAATAGCCCAAGTTTTGGCTGATTTGAGGCAAGTAAAGCTGTCGCAAGTGCTTGATATTACTAGTGCCAATGCGCGACAAATTTTGCCAAAATTGGCTAACTTATGCACATCACCTCAAGTGCTACTTTAACTTGGGCGAAAAACCCTTACCAATCAAAGGCTGTATTTTAAGTTATTGATTTTTATGGATAAAATAATAGTATAAAAAGTAAGCGATTTGAAAAAAGCCTTATAAATTGGCATGTTACATTTTCAAGTCACAGTTATTCACAAAGTTATCCACAGATAATGTGGAGAGTATTTTCAAAACCATTGAACTTTTTAAAAGTCAATTTTTTTATTATTTATTTTTAGCGCAATTTAGCCGGTTTTTTTCTAGGAAAACGTGGGTTTTATGTTAGTGAATAATCAGCATTATCGAACCATTTGGCCGCAGCGCATTTTGACTAATGGGCCAGCCTCAGTCGCCATTATTGATCAGACCAAATTGCCGCACGCGTTTGTAGTGTTGAACCTGAACAATTTGCCGCAAATGGTGCATGCCATAAAAAGTATGCAAGTGCGGGGTGCACCGTTGATAGGGGCGGCGGCCGCCTATGGCATGGCCTTGGCCGCGCAAGAAGACGCCACAGACGGCGCTTTACAAGCCGCCGCCTCGTCTTTACGCCTAAGTCGGCCCACCGCGGTGAATTTGAATTGGGCCGTGAGTCGCATGCTGGACTTAATGTTGCCGCAACCACACGCTGCCCGTGCG
>CALFXV010000231.1 GCA_937957775.1 uncultured Methylotenera sp.
CATACGAGATACCACTGTGTGACTGGAGTTCAGACGTGTGCTCTTCCGATCTCTCAAACAAGGCTTTCGCCGCCGGGTCTGAAACATGGCGATAGCCAGGGTACTCGTGCGGCATGGAGCCCATGTCACACGATCCTTGCACGTTGTTTTGACCGCGTAATGGGTTGATACCCACGCCTTCACGCCCAACATTGCCGGTAGCCATGGCCAAATTGGCTATGCCCATCACGGTGGTGGAGCCTTGCGAATGCTCAGTCACGCCCAAGCCATAATAAATGGCGGCGTTACCACCGGTAGCAAACAAGCGCGCTGCTTCTCTAATTTTATTGGCGTCCACGCCCAATTCATCGGCCAAGGCCTCTGGGGAATTCTCCGGCTTGGCAACAAAATCACGCCACAACACAAACGAATCCCACTCGCAGCGTTCTTTAACAAAATCTTCCTTGACCAAGCCCTCCGTGACCACCACATGGGCTAGGGCGGAAATCAGGGCAACATTGGTACCGGGGCGTAAATTTAAATGATAATCCGCACGAATATGCGGTGAATTTTCCACCAAATCAATCGCACGTGGATCGGCAATAATCAGTTTGGCGCCTTCACGTAAACGGCGTTTCATTTGTGAGGCAAACACCGGATGACCATCGGTCGGATTGGCACCTATGATCATAATGACGTCCGATTGCATCACCGAATCAAAGGTTTGTGTACCGGCTGATTCACCTATGGTTTGCTTAAGGCCATAGCCAGTTGGGCTGTGGCAAACACGGGCGCAGGTGTCGACGTTATTGGTGCCGAACACTGCTCGCACCAACTTCTGCGTGACGTACACTTCTTCATTGGTACAACGCGAGGAGGTAATGCCACCCATCGCGTCTTTACCGTATTTGGCTTCTATGCGTTTGATTTCGCTGGCCGCGTAATTAATTGCTTCTTCCCAGCTAACCGACTGCCATTCATCCTTGATGCTTTTTCGTATCATGGGCGTGGTGATTCTGTCTTGATGGGTAGCATAACCCCAAGCAAATCGCCCTTTAACGCAAGAGTGGCCGTGGTTGGCGCCGCCGTTTTTATTCGGCACCATGCGCACCACTTCCTCGCCTTTCATTTCCGCGTTGAAGGAACAACCCACACCGCAATAAGCACAAGTGGTGGTCACACTGTGCTCAGGCACACCGTGGTCTATCACGGTTTTTTCAATTAAGGTCGCGGTTGGGCAAGCTTGCACGCAAGCGCCGCAGGACACGCATTCGGAATCCAAGAAATTGGTCACCCCTGCCGCCACTTTTGATTCAAAGCCGCGCCCAGAAATGGTCAGTGCAAAGGTGCCTTGGGTTTCTTCGCAGGCACGAACGCATCGCGAGCAAACAATGCACTTGCTCGGATCAAAGCTAAAATAGGGATTGGATTCGTCTTTAACGGATTTGAGGTGATTTTCGCCATCGTAACCGTAGCGCACTTCACGAAGGCCGACTGCTCCGGCCATGTCCTGCAATTCGCAATCGCCATTGGTGGCGCAGGTCAAACAATCCAAGGGGTGATCGGAAATATACAACTCCATGGTGCCACGGCGAATATCGGCCAATTTTGCTGTTTGCGTGTGCACTTTGATGCCGTCCGCAACCGGCGTCGTGCAAGAAGCGGGGTAACCACGGCGACCCTCAATTTCCACCACGCACAATCGGCAAGAGCCAAATGGCTCCAAACTATCGGTCGCACACAATTTAGGCACGTTAATACCGGCCATGATGGAGGCCCGCATGATGGATGTACCTTCAGGGACGCTTATTTGCCTGTCATCTATGGTCAAGGTCACTTGTTTATTCGACAAGCTGGCTGGCGTACCGTAATCCAATTGGTCATCGTAATTGGTGCGGCTGTGTTCGGGCTGGTGGGTAGGGTTGTATTTAATGTCGTCCATGACGCTCTCCTATACGGTTTTAGCCAAGCTAAACCGTGGCATCCTTAATGTTGAAATCTTCAGGGAAATGGTTAATTGCACTCAATACTGGGTAAGGCGTCATGCCACCCAATGCACACAGCGAACCATTTAACATGGTGTCACTTAGGTCGCGCACCAACTTGATATTTTTAACACGATCGGTGCCGGCAATGATTTTATCCATCACTTCCACACCTCGGGTTGAGCCTATGCGGCATGGCGTGCATTTACCACACGATTCAATCGCACAAAATTCAAAGGCATAACGCGCCATTTTGGCCATGTCTACCGTGTCATCAAACGCCACTATCCCGCCGTGGCCCAGCACAGCCCAAATATCACTAAAGGCTTCGTAATCCAAAGGCGTATCGAATTGCGATTCCGGAAGAAAGGCACCCAAGGGGCCGCCTACTTGCACGGCTTTGATGGGTCGACCACTGGCTGAACCGCCGCCGTAATCATAGAGCAGTTCGCGCAAAGTAATGCCAAAGGCCAACTCTACTAGGCCGCCCTGCTTAATGTTGCCAGCCAACTGTATGGGCAAGGTGCCGCGCGAGCGACCCATGCCATAGTCAGCGTAATATTGGGCACCCTTGTGCAGAATAATCGGCACCGTGGCCAATGAAATCACGTTGTTAACCACGGTCGGTTTGCCAAACAAGCCTTCAATGGCTGGCAATGGTGGCTTAAAGCGCACCAAGCCACGTTTGCCTTCCAAACTTTCCAATAAAGAGGTCTCTTCACCGCATACATAGGCCCCAGCCGCACGGCGAACTTCTAGCTTAAAGCCATAGGATGAGCCGAGTATTTTATCGCCTAAATAACCAGCCTGTTCGGCTTTAGCGATGGCTTCATTTAGCACCGCAAGCGCGTGCGGGTATTCCGAACGCAAGTAAATGTAGCCTTGTGTGGCGCCAACGGCAATACCGGCGATGGTCATGCCCTCAATCAACACATAGGGGTCATTTTCCATGATCATGCGATCTGAATAGGTACCGGAATCGCCTTCATCGGCATTGCAAACTATGTATTTTTGATCGGCTGCACAGCCTAATACGGTGTTCCATTTAATCCCGGTCGGGAAGGCAGCACCACCACGGCCACGCAAGCCGGAATCGGTCACTGTTTTTACTATGTCTGCCGCCGATAAAGCCAAGGCATTTTTCAGGCCTTGATAGCCCTCGTGCGCCAAATAATCCTCTAAAGATACCGGATCGGTAATGCCGACACGGGCAAAGGTCAGGCGTTGTTGTTGTTTGAGCCATGCCAACTCCTCGGTTAAGCCCAAATGTAATGGATGCGCTTTCGCGCTAGCAGCCTCAGTATTTATAAAATTAGCCTCAAACAAGCCGCTGACATCGGCAGCTTTAACCGGCCCGTAAGCCACTCGACCTTTATCGGTGGCCACTTCCACCATGGTTTCTAACCAGTAGAGGCCGCGCGAACCGTTACGCACTATGGTCACGGCTATGCCGCGCTTAGCCGCTTCTTGGCTAATGGCACTCGCTACTTTTTCCGCCCCTATAGACAGGGCGCTGGAATCGCGTGGTATGTAAACTATCGTGCTCATACTAAGCCTGCGCCTCCGTTTTTTTCGCATCTTGAATTAAGGCCTCTAAATCGGCTTTGCTGACGCGTCCAAAGATTTCCTCATCCATCATCACTGCTGGTGAAAGTGCGCAGTTACCAAGGCAGTAAACTGGCTCCAAAGTAATAGCCTGGTCTTGACTGGTTTCATGGTAGTCAATGCTTAAGCATTGTTTGGCATGGGCTTCCAAACCCTCCGAACCCATGGCTTGACAGGATTCGGCTCGGCATATTTGCAGCACATGACGGCCGGGTTTGTGCGTCTTAAAGTGGTGATAAAAGCTCACTACGCCATGCACCTCAGCCACCGATAAGGCAAGGGCCCGGGCTATGTTTGGGTAAGCGGATTCGGGTATGTAACTGAGCTCGTCCTGGATAGCATGCAACAAAGGCAACAACGCCCCTGGCATTGACTTATATTGCGCAATCAGTTGATCTAATTTTTCAGTCCATCCTGCTTGCACGCTTGATGCAGGGTCAATAAGGGTATCTTGCAACGTCACTCTCCAAAACTGCTTTCATGGTATTTTTTTAGCCATAAGTATAATACACTTGTAACAAGCTAGCCATTCCGACAAGACGTGATAAATAAAGTGCCCGATACCGCTCCTCAACTAATCGACCAGCATGGTCGTGTCATCGATTACATTCGATTGTCCATTACCGATAGGTGCGATTTTAGATGCGCATACTGCATGGCCGAAGACATGACGTTTCTGCCAAGGGATGAAGTGCTAAGCCTAGAAGAGTGCGCACGATTGGTTAAAATATTCGTTAACTTGGGCGTAAGCAAAGTGCGCATTACCGGTGGCGAACCCTTGGTGCGTAAAAATGCGCTTTGGTTATTTGAGGAAATTGGTCGACTGCCTAGGCTTAAAGAGTTAGTGCTCACTAGCAATGGAAGCCAGCTACATAAACAAGCAGAAGGATTAAAGCGCGCAGGGGTTAAGCGCATTAACATCAGCCTAGACAGCTTAGACCCGATCCGCTTCAAGCGCATTACTCGCACCGGCGAGCTCGATCAAGTCTTAGCCGGAATACAAGCGGCCAAGCATGCCGGCTTTGAGAACATCAAACTAAATAGCGTATTAATGCGTGGCGTCAATGACGACGAAGCCGTGCCCTTGGTTCAATTTGCCATAGACCAAGGCTTAGACATTTCATTTATAGAAGAGATGCCCATAGGTGAAGTGCAACATAATCGCTTATCGACTTTTTGTAGCAATGAAACCACCTTAAAAACCCTGCAAGCCGCCTTCCCAATGACGGCCAGTTCAAAAAATACCGGCGGGCCGGCACGCTACTGGCAGCTCGCGAACAGCCCAAGCAAAATAGGCTTTATTTCACCGCACAGCCATAACTTCTGCGAACAATGCAACCGCGTTCGTATTAGCTGTAAGGGTGAACTTTATTTATGCCTAGGCCAAGACGATAAGATTGAGTTGATGCCGCTATTGCGTGCACACCCCCATAACGACCAAGCTATCATTGCCGCCATATTAGCCAGCATGGCCATTAAGCCACTGGGGCACGATTTTGATTTAAGCCGCCAACAGCCGGCCGTGGTTCGCTTTATGTCGCATACCGGCGGCTAAGTCATGGCCATCAGTGCCATCATTTTGGCTGGCGGTCGAGCCACTCGCATGAGCGGCATAGACAAGGGCTGGGCCTTATTAAACCAGCGAGCCCTTATTAGCCATGTCGTGTCCCGTTTATCGCCGCAAGTAGATGAAATTATCATCAATGCCAACCGTGAACTGGACCGATACGCAGCGTTAGGCTACCCAGTTTGGGCGGACAGCTACCCAGACTTTATTGGCCCACTGGCAGGCATCAGCCTAGGTTTACAACACGCGCAACACGAGAACGTATTATGCGTACCCTGCGACAGCCCCTTGCTACCCATGGATCTAGTCCCCCGCTTATTTGCCGCATTAAACGAGCATCAAGCGCAGATTGCCGTAGCCAGCTGTCATGGCCGGATTCATCCGGTTTTCTGCTTATGTAAAAAAACTGTTTTACCTACGCTACTAGATTACTTGCAACATGGAAACCGCCGCGTTAGCGACTGGCAAAAAAGCTTGGCTTATGTGGAAGTCGATTTTACCGACAGTGCGCAGGCGTTTATTAATTTGAATACCGCAGACGACCTGGCTGCTTTAGAATTGCAGCTATCCAATTAAGCTCGCTCTAATCACCAATATGCTCAATAACCCAAACCCAGCGTCACGCTTGCCTAGCCTCATGGAAGATTACGATCCCAACGCCATGTCGGTGGCCAAGGCCAAATTATTCATAAAAAGCTACTTGAGCCCTTTGACGGCGATTGAACCGGTGCCATTAAAAGACGCGCTAGGCAGGGTCTTGGCTGAAGCAGTTTTATCGCCAGCGCACGTGCCCAATTACGACAATTCGGCCATGGATGGCTACGCCTTTAACAGCCTAGATATCGCCACCGAGGGCCTGACTACATTAAGCATCATAGGCACAGCCTACGCCGGCAAGGCATTTGAACCGCCAGTGCAAGCAGGGCAATGCGTACGCATTATGACCGGCGCCATGATGCCTAATGGAACGGACAGCGTGGTCGTGCAAGAAAAGGTAAGTTTAACCGGTGACAGCGTCAGTTTTTCCAAACCGGCAAGCAGCAAAATGAACGTGCGTTATGCCGGCGAAGATTTAAGCTTGGGTCAAAGCGTATTAGCGGCCGGTCACCTCATGCAAGCGGCAGACCTAGGTTTACTAGCATCACTGGGCATTGCTCAAATCAGCGTATACCGCAAACTTAAAGTGGCCTTTTTTTCCACCGGCGACGAATTAACCGGTTTGGGTCAACCCCTAAAAATAGGGCAGGTTTACGACAGCAATCGCTACACCCTATACGGCATGTTAAGTCGCTTAGGCGTTGACATCATAGACCTAGGCGCGATTCCCGATGACCCCAAGTTGCTGGAAAAAACCTTGTTAGCCGCCAGCCAACAAGCCGACGTCGTGATCACCAGTGGCGGGGTGTCGGTCGGCGAAGCCGATCACATGAAAACGCTATTAAGCAAACACGGCCAAGTGCTGTTTTGGAAAATCAACATGAAACCCGGTCGGCCATTAGCCTACGGAAAAATAGGCCAGGCACATTATTTCGGCTTACCTGGCAACCCGGTAGCGGTCATGGTGACCTTCTACCAATTTGTCCGCGAAGCTCTGCTCACGCTCATGGGGCAAAGCCAAGTTTCAGCCTTACCGACATTTAACGTGGTGTGCACAGAACCCATCAAAAAACAAAGCGGTCGCACCGAATTCCAACGCGGCATACTGTTCAACAATCAAGACGGATCTTGGAAAGTCAAACCCACAGGCAATCAAGGCTCAGCCATATTAAGCTCCATGTCTAAAGCCAACTGCTTCATCGTCTTAGACGAATCAGTCGGCAACTTAGATGCCGGGGCTAACGTTGTCGTGCAAGTATTACACGGCCTTATTTAAGCAAGCGCTTGTTGAGTATTAAGTAGAATTTAAAGCCACGCAAACGGCATATTGCAGCAGCATGTTGTATAATTTTTCATCCTTAAACTTGCCTGTGCATTAATTTAAATTAGACCCTACACTGCTTTTGAATTTCACCCTAAACAAGCTAATCGCCCAACCCAGTAATTCGAGCCAGCCCACCCTAATGTGGGCTTTAATCGGCTCCATGATGTTGCACGCTTTTATTGCGCTGGGGCTGCCTAAATTTGCCATAGACGACCCCAAGCAGGAGACCTTGGTGGTAGAACTCTTGCAACAAGCGCCTCCACCGCCACCGCCCGAGCCGCCAAAGCCAGAACCCATTAAACCTAAACCGCAGATTAAACCAGTGGTAAAACCAGTGGTGGTACCCACTGAAATAAAAAATGATCCACCCCCCCCGCCGCCCCCGCCGGAAGTGATTGCGGCGGCCCCACAAGTTGACGTCCCGCCACCCAAGACCCCGCCGGTGGCAATTGTGCCACGTGAGCCACCAAAGCCAGTGGTGGTACCGGTTGACACGTCTGAAGCGCGTGATAATTACGACAACGCCTTGTGGTCAGCCATCGTCAAACACAAACAATACCCGCGCATTGCACAAATGCGTGGCTGGCAAGGTGAAGCCATCGTCGAACTGCAAATCGACGGTAACGGCAAACTTAAATCTAAAAAAATTATCCAGTCTAGTGGTCATGAAGTACTAGATAAACAAGCCTTGGACATGGTTGAAAAAGCACTGCCCTTCCCGGCACCACCAGAGGTTTTGCGCGGCAGTAGCTTCAGCGTCAAAGTGCCGATCGCTTTCAAATTAGAATAGCGTCCATAGCGCCCAGTCGCATCATGCAAAAAAATAAATCCCTAAAAGACCTCCTGCTGATACACGAGCTGGCGTTTATTTTACTGATTATTTTAGCCGCGACGGCCGGCGCCATTGGCATCCACCTTTGGGAAAAATCCAGCCAAGAGGCAACACGCATCAGTTCATTGGTCAGCGAAGTGCAGCAGACACGAGGCGATTTATACCGGCAAATGAAAGAATTGTTTGATGCCTATTTTCTAGAAGACGAAACGGCTAGGGAAGAATACGACAACTTTACCTTATCGGTTGAGAATCACTTCGTGCAGTTAAAAAAAATCGCCGTGGGTCCAGAGGAAATTCAAGCCATAGAGGCCTTGCAAGGCAATTACCAAACATTTGTTGTCGAAGCACCGGCCTTATTTGACGCCTACCAATTGTCTTCCAATGCTGCCAGTAAACGCGCCATCAATACTGATATTGAGACCGGTTTGTTTAATCGTCATGAAGTTATCTTGGCGCACACCGAGAGATTGCTGAATCAAAAGCAAAAAGAATTAAACCAACAGCTGAGCAACACAAAACGCATCGCCATCTTACTGCTCATCATCCCCTTAATGCTCGCGATATTGCTGCTTATCTTTTCCAGGGTATTCTTAAAGCGCGCCATTGTGCAGCCCATACAAGGTGTATTAAAAGCCACCGCGGAAATCAGTACCGGCAACCTCCATCATAGGGCCCCAGAGGAAGGAGTAGCGGAACTGGCTATGGTGTCGCAAGCGATTAATGTCATGGCGAATAAATTAAACTCCAGCCAAGAGGCCCTGGTCCGCAGCGAGAAGCAAGCCGCTCAGGGTCTTTTGGTACCCATGCTGGCACACAATATACGCAATCCATTGGCCAGCATAAGAGCCATCTCGCAAGTCATGGATGGGCCCGAACAAGACATAGAAACACGCAGCGCCTTCAAGGACATCATCGACACCGTGGACCGATTAGAACGTTGGACAGGTTCACTGTTAGCCTACTTGCTGCCACTTAAACCGCAACCACAACACAGCCAATTAAAAGACATAGTGGAAGGCGCTTTAGCGCCCTTGCAGCAAAAAATAAAAGCCAAATCCATACAGCTAGTCTTACCACAATGGCCGAAAAAAAATGCTGTCTTCACTGACCAACACCTACTTGAACAAGTTATCTACAATTTGCTATTGAATGCCATAGACGCATCCAATAAAGATGGCACCATAGACATCGTGGTCGAGATAAAGCGACAAACATTCAGCTTGCAAATTCTAGACCGGGCCGGTGGCATGCCGTTTAAGCCTGACCCTAGCGCCATCAGCGCACCCTCAAGCAAACGCTTTGGTACCGGCTTGGGCATTCCCTTTGCATTTAAGGTTTGTGACGCTTTAGGTGGCGAGTTAAACTTTGCCGCGCGCCCAGACGGAGGCACCGTCATTACCATGCAACTGCCGGTGTGAAGGCTGCATTCAAATAAATACCATTCAACACAAATACTGTCATTTTAATGAACTAGACTATTGCCTTAATCGGTCTTTTTATCAACAATGGTAAAAGACTTAAACCCTCATGGAAACACTATGCAAAATAATGCTGTACCGGATTTTCAATTGGCTGCAACAGGCAATACCACCTTTCAATTATCCCAGTACCTAGGCAAAAATATCGTCCTCTACTTTTACCCCAAAGATGCCACACCAGGTTGCACCACTCAGGGCGTGCAATTTAGAGACGCCTATGCCAATTTCCAAGCACTGAATACGGTCATTTTTGGCATTTCACGGGACAGCATCAAATCGCACGAAAATTTTAAATCGAAGTTCACCTTTCCGTTTGATTTGCTGGCAGACACAGAAGAATTAGCCTGCAATCTGTTTGGCGTGATTAAGATGAAAAACATGTATGGCAAACAAGTTCGCGGCATAGAACGCAGCACATTTGTCATCGACAAACACGGCAGCTTGGTCAAAGAATGGCGTGGTGTAAAAGTAGACGGTCACGTGGCCGAGGTGCTTCATTTTGTGCAATCCCTTTAATTAATCCTTTCGCACCCCTTATCCCTCGCAATCAAACACTTAAAAATAGAAAGTGAATTATGGCTAAAGCAACTTCAAACCCAACCAAACTTTTTGTGCTTGATACCAACGTACTGATACACGACCCATCCAGTTTATTCCGTTTTGAAGAACACGATATTTTCCTGCCCATGGTCACATTGGAGGAGTTGGATAACAACAAGAAAGGTTTAACCGAAGTCGCGCGTAGCGCCCGCCAAGCAAGTCGCAATTTAGAAAGTATAGTCGGCGCTGATTTGATCGACTTAGAATTAGGCTGCCCACTGAGCATCAATGGCAACCGGCAGCAAATGGGTCGCTTGTTTTTGCAAACCAAAGAAATCACCGTTGAACTACCAGGTTTGGCTGGCAGCAAAGCCGACAATCAAATCTTAGGTGTGGTGTTTGATTTACAACAACACAACCCCCAGCGCCAAGTCATACTGGTCAGCAAAGACATCAACATCCGCATCAAAGCCCGTGCCATAGGCATGTTGGCAGAAGATTATTTCAACGACAAAGTCTTAGAAGACACCGATCTTTTGTACAGTGGCATGACCGAATTGGCGGCCAATTTCTGGGAAACGCACAGCAAAGCCATGGAATCATGGCAAGAAGCCGGACGCATGTTTTACCGTATCAACGGCCCCTTATGCAAATCGTTTCTGGTCAACGAATTCGTTTATTACGAATTTGAAAAACCATTTCATGCCATCGTGCGCAGCGTGGATGGCGATTCAGCGGTGCTAGAGGTGGTCAAAGACCACCTGCAAGCTAAAAACAACGTCTGGGGCATCAATGCCCGTAACCGCGAACAAAATTTTGCCCTGAATTTGTTGATGGACCCTGAAATCGATTTTGTCACCTTATTGGGTCAGGCTGGTACCGGCAAAACCTTGTTAACTTTAGCCTCCGCCCTTACTCAAGTGCTGGACAGTAAAATCTATTCCGAAATCATCATGACCCGAGTCACCGTTTCCGTTGGCGAAGACATAGGCTTCTTGCCGGGTACAGAAGAAGAAAAAATGGGGCCTTGGATGGGCGCCTTGGATGACAACTTGGACGTATTAAATAAAAGCGATGACACCTCCGGTGAGTGGGGACGAGCAGCGACGCAAGACCTCATACGCAGTCGCATTAAAGTTAAATCCCTAAACTTCATGCGTGGCCGCACCTTTTTGAATAAGTTTTTAATCATAGACGAAGCGCAGAACCTCACGCCCAAACAAATGAAAACGCTGATTACTCGTGCCGGCCCAGGCACTAAAGTAGTGTGTTTGGGTAACATCGCGCAAATTGATACGCCCTACTTAACCGAAGGCAGCTCTGGGCTAACTTATGTAGTGGATAGGTTTAAAGGCTGGGGGCATAACGGCCACATCACGCTCATGCGTGGTGAACGCTCGCGCTTAGCCGACTTTGCGGCAGAGGCCTTGTAGCCTACTCATGAAAAAAGGCTTTTACACGCTGTTAATGGCCCAATTCTTATCGGCAATTGCCGATAATGCCTTGCTGTTTGCCGCCATCACCTTGCTCGCCAAATTGCAGGCGCCGAGTTGGCACGAACCCTTGTTGCGTGAGTTTTTCATTATTGCCTACATCGTCTTGGCGCCTTTTGTCGGGCCCTTTGCGGATGCTTTACCAAAAGGCCGCGTCATGTTCATTAGCAACGGCATCAAATTCTTTGGCTGCTTATTGGCATTTTTAGGCGTCCCACCACTGTACGCTTACGCCATAGTCGGCATAGGAGCCGCGGCTTATTCGCCTGCCAAGTACGGCATATTGACTGAAATGTTACCTAGCCATCAGTTGATTAAAGCCAATGCTTGGATGGAAGGCACTACCGTGACCGCGATTATATTGGGGCCGGTATTTGGTTCGACTATTGCCGCCAATGACCCGTATTTTGGCATAGCCGTGATTGCTGGTATTTACTTAGTGGCGGCCATCTTTAACCATTACATCCCCAAAGTACCCATCGATCACAAAATGCCACAGCGCAATTTTGTCTTTCTCATGCGCGATTTTTGGCATGCGTTTACCACCTTATGGCGCGACCCGCAGGGTCAAGTATCTTTAGCCGTCACCACCTTATTTTGGGGGGCGGGCGCCACCTTGCAATTCGTCATTTTGCAGTGGGCAAAAGAGATACTGCATATGGAGCAACAAGCGGCGTCCATATTGATTGCCGTGCATGCGGTCGGTATCGCCATAGGTTCGCTTGGTGCGTCTTTGTTTGTGAAATTGGAGAATGCCGTTAAGGTTCTGCCAGCCGGCATCTTAATGGGCTTTTTAGTGATCAGCATGGCCATGGTCAACAGTCTGGAAGTTGCCACGGTGGTGCTGTTTTGCATAGGGGTGTTGGCAGGCTATTTTCTGGTGCCCCTCAACTCACTGTTGCAACACCGCGGCCATGCTTTACTGGGAGCAGGGCACTCCATTGCCGTGCAAAACTTTAACGAGAACATCGGCATCTTGGTCTTGTTAGGCATCTACACGCTGATGAAGCATCAAA
The DNA here is from genome assembly GCA_937957775.1 of uncultured Methylotenera sp. Taxonomy (GTDB): domain Bacteria; phylum Pseudomonadota; class Gammaproteobacteria; order Burkholderiales; family Methylophilaceae; genus Methylotenera. The sequence continues at coordinate 12,420 of CALFXV010000231.1, forward strand.
ATATAGCCATCAACGCCATTTTGGTGATCTTTGGGCTGTTTGTCAGCCTAGCCATGGCCATCATCTACAAACTCTACCAAAAACACGCGCCAGCCAAGCTTTAATGCAATTTAACGTGCGCCTCGGTGCGACGGTTAATCATGCGCGCCAGTGTTTGCAAGGCCATGCTCCAAAAACCGTGCAAGGCCATTAAATGCATCTTATACAAGGATTTGTACATCAGTCTGGCAATCAAGCCTTCTATAAACAAGCTGCCACCAGATAAAGAGCCCATCAAATTACCCACCGTGGTGTACTTGCCCAGATTCACCAATGAGCCGTAATCAACATAGGTATACACCGGCAAGTTTTTCTTTCCAGCCACTCTGCTTTTTACCGTTTTAACCAACATGCTGGCCTGCTGATGGGCAGCTTGCGCCCTCGGTGGCACGTTCTCTTGGCCAACGCCCTCCGCCCTTGGGCAAGCAGCGCAATCACCAAAGGCAAATACATTGGCATCCCGCGTGGTTTGCAGGCTACGGTGGACCACCAATTGATTGATGTGATTGGTTTCCAATCCACCAATTTCCCGCAAAAAATCTGGCGCTTTAATGCCGGCTGCCCATACTACCAACGCAGAAGGAATGAATTTACCGCTGTGGGTATGAATGCCATCTTGGCTCACCTCGGTGACGCGCTCCCCGCTATACAGCTGCACGTTGAGCTTACTGAGTTCCAATTCCACCGAATGCGATAACTTAACCGGCAGTGCCGGCAAAACGCGATCGCTGGCTTCCACTAATGAAATTTTAATGTCTCGATCGGCATTAATTTTATCCAGTCCATAGGCGGCCAGTTCGCGGGTGGTATTGTGCAATTCGGCCGCCAACTCAACGCCGGTTGCGCCGGCACCAACAATGGCCACTTCCAACTGACCGGCTTGTAAGGCTTGTGTTTGTGTTTGCGCGCGCACTAGGGCATTGTGCAAACGACGGTGAAAACGTTCTGCTTGATCTTGGGTATCCAAGGCGATAGAAAACTCACTGGCGCCTTTTATGCCAAAATCATTGGTGGTGCTCCCCACTGCTATGATTAAGGTGTCGTAATGGATGGTGCGCCTAGGAATGACTTCAAAGCCATCTTCATCAAAGTAAGAGGAAATGGAAATGGTTTTTTTATCCCTATCCAAGCTATCCATTTTGCCTAGGCGAAAATGAAAATGGTGCCAGTGAGCCTGGGCCAAATAGACCAGTTCATGCCTTTCCGGATTCATGCTACCGGCGGCAATTTCATGCAACAACGGCTTCCAAACATGGGTTTTCGATTGATCCACCAGGGTGATGATGGCCTTGCCTTTGCGACCTAAGCTATCACCCAGTTTAGTGGCGAGTTCCAGCCCGCCTGCTCCTCCGCCAACTATCACTACATGGTGCAATGTTTCTTTATTTATGCTTTTCAATGGGACCTTTGATTCTATTGAGGGTAAGTGTTAAGAAAGTAAAATTATACAATGAGCTTTATTTTTTCTTCGGCGCCTCACATTATTAACTTAGTTGTTAAGCCAGGGGGTTTCACCTCCACCCACATACTGGGTTCTTAGCCAAGCCATAATTTTCAAAATAGTATCGGTATCCAAGCCCTCGCCGGTATGGCCAGCCACTTGATTGTGCCATACCAGCATGGATCCCCATTCAGGTGGCGAACCATTGGTCCCACCGGCTATGGTTTCAAACATGCCTTTATCGCTAATGTGTTTTGCATAGTGCCATTTTGCATCAATCAGGCTGGGGCCCATTAAGCCGTTGGCATTGCCCCCATGGCAACCACTGCAACCTTGGTAGGCATATTGCTTTTTACCTTGCTTAGCCGCCTCGGCGTCCGCAGCGTAAAGCTTGGTGTAAGGATTGATGCAACTGGCTAGGAATGCCTTGGCTGCATCGCTGTCATTTGCTACGGCAGTGATGCTTAATGGGCTATTGTCTTTGGTTGACACGAATTGGCAATTGGCAGAGATGGCACCCGTGGCATTGCCCTGCTTATTATTACCACAAGCAAACATTGCTAAACTAAGTGCCAATAACAGATAAACTGTAATTTTCGCCATGATTCCACTCCCCGAGGTTTTATTAATGCAATAAAAAAAGCGGCTACTGCATATCGCAGTAGCCGCTTTAGTATTACATACGGATGTTAAATTAAGTTAATTCTTAATTATTTCATCCAAGTTTTTTCACCGTCACCGCGGTATTCAGTGCGGATATAAGCGATCAAACGTAAAATTTCGTCCGTTGTTAAGCCATCACCTACGTGATCAGCCAAGGTAATGTTCCATGGTGACATCACGCCGCCAGAGACACCAGCTGAACCGCCTGAGATGGTTTCGAACATGCCTTTGTCTGTTGCATTTTTAGCGTATACCCATTTCGTATCAAATGCACCTTGACCACCGTCTTTTCTTAAAGATGGGGCCATAACGCCTTCTAATTTACCGCCGTGGCAACCAGAACAGCCGTTGTAGCCAAACAGGGCTTTACCACCTTTAGGACTTTTTTGAGTAATCAATGTTGGATCTGCCGCATACGCTTTCGTGTATGGGTTAATGCATGTTTCTAAAAACTCTTTTGCCTGTGGCGTATCAGTGGCTGTAGCTTTAATTGGAAGAGGGGAACCATTCTTTGTTGAAACAAAACTACATGCCGCACTTGCTTGAGTACTTGTAACTGCGCCGATAAAGCCTAGCATTGAAATTAATAATGCTGCTTTAACTGATTTAAAACCTAACATATTATCTCCTTAATGTAATGATTTTTGCTTATAACCTTATGCATAATCACTACTTAACCTGTATTGATTTAACCTACTTATTCTTAATTAACAGTGCTTTTGACACCGTTTTAAATACAATTTATTTCAAAAAAACGACCAGAAGAATTATACATTAGCCGTTTAATTTATTACAGTATTTAGACCATCCAATAAGTTGAAATAAATAATTATTTATCGCTTGCTGGCTTTTTGTTTGCGCCGTATTTGTTATAGACTTTTTGCAAGCTATCGCCTTCTACAACTGGCACATGTGGAATACCGAAGTCATCCAATATTTTGATGATTTTAGCCTGATTTCTATCTAAGGCACCTTGTATCATGGCCATGCGCTCTTTGTCTTTTTTACGCACACCAACGGAAATATTCCAATACTCTTTACCCTTCGCATTTTCGGTTTCGTACTCTGGGATAGGTGCAACTACCATAGGCACTTTTGATTGCTTAGCAAAATAACCGCCTATTGGCCCCCAAGCGATGGCAATGTCAATGTCGCCTTTAGCTAGGTCATCTATCATAAAGCTAGACGGTAAATTTAAATCGCGCTGTATGCGGTATGGAC
>CALFXV010000232.1 GCA_937957775.1 uncultured Methylotenera sp.
GCTGTTTATAACGGTACGACTACATTCACCAATCCAACAATTTCAACAACTGGACTTGCAGCTTGGGATAAGATAACTTCGGTAACGGTTAGTTCTGCTAACGCTAATGGTGCAAGCATAACTGGTAATATCGATTTGGATCAACGCCCAACCTATGCAACTAGTACAACCACGAATTCTGGAGGCAAAAGCTTTACATTTGAGAATGCGGGTACCTTTGCAGGCAACATTATGGTCTATACCGCAACAGGCAGTGAAGCTACCCTAAGACCTACAATTAATGGTGCGGGCGCATCAACATCAACAAGCCCTAATACCTCAAATATTAAATTTTTCAATGGGGATCTTCAAATAATCAGCACTACCGCATCTGGAGGTGAAGTGGGAAATGTCACTATTTCACCAGTTATCGCCAGTGGCACAATGGTGACCGATGGACAATTTTATAAAGTAGCTAATGGCGTAAGCACTGGAGCGACCGCTTCACTAACAACATTGACCTCTTCAGCAACCGCTACTCAGTTGCCAAGTGGCGGCGATAACGGTTTGTTAAGCTGGACACCAAGCATTAACGCGTCTGGTGTGCTGGTTATTCAAGCCGAAGTTGATGCAGATAATGTGACGGGTGCATCAAGTGCGGCTAAAAGTGCATTAACATCATTGATGGCGTTTAATAGTGATTTAGGAAACGAAGTACAAAATCTTTCTTCGAATGATGAGGTCCGTAAAGCGGGCGAGCAACTACGCCCAGATGCTAATAATGCCGCCTATCAATCAGTTGTTGCCATAACCAATCGAGTGTCATCATTAATAGGTCTGCACCAAGACCAAGTTCGTTCGGGTGCGACAGGTGTGTCCAGCGGTGAAGCGGCCGATGGAGCAGGTTTCTGGTTGGAGGCTTATGGTTTTAGAGGCGACCAAAAAACACGTGGTAACGTGGATGGTTACCAAGCCGACACCGGTGGTTTTGTAATAGGAGGTGATAAGGCTGTGGGCAATGGCGATGGACGTTTTGGTGCGGCTTTTGCATACGGATCAACCGGCATTAGTGGTGAGGGTGCTACCACCGCTAACAGAACAGACATTGATAGCTACCAAGGTATCTTATACGGTTCATACAATGCCGGTGCATGGTATGCCGATGCTTCATTGGGTTACGGTAGACACCAGCTCGATACTAGACGTGTGGTGTCAATGGTTGGCGCTAACTTAACCGGTAATCATAACGCTAACCAATACTCTGCTAAATTGGGTTTTGGTTTACCTGTGACTAGGGGCATTGCGACCTTTACACCATTGGCTAGTTTATCTTACGTTCAATTAGACCAAAACGCTTACAATGAATCCGATCGTAATGACACGGGTGCTGCATTAAGCGTCAATAGTACTAAAACAGAATCATTCCGTTCAGGTTTGGGCGCTAAAATCTCCGTGGCATTGGCAACGACAGAATTAAGCCCAACTATTGAAGCGCGTGCGGTTTGGAGCCATGAGTTTGCCGATACAAACCAAAACATAACGGCTAGGTTTGATGACGGTACTAATAGCTTTATTGCCAACGGCGTAAGTCAACCACGCGATTCTGCCAACCTTGGCATGGGGATAAACCTTAAAAGCAAAACAGGTCAAACATTATCAGTGAATTACGATGCCGAAGTAAGGAACGATTATGTAACCCATACCGCTGGGCTTAAGGCTAGATTTGATTTTTAAAATTTAGTTTAAATTAAGTTCAAAGAAAAAGCCGAGCAAGTCTCGGCTTTTTCTTTGATTTTTTAAATGATTGGAGTTGGAAGGTTTATTTTATGCCGGTATTTTTGGCATCTTGGTCCATATGGCGCTTGAAGTACACGGAGAAGAACACCACCATGACTAATACAATGGCAATAACCGCGACGCTCAGTAGGCCGTAGTCAGTGGATAATAAATCGCTTAATAATTTCATGATGAAAGTCCTATGGCAAACACTGCATTATTGCAGTGCTTACCAATATGATCTTTTCATCTTCTTTGCGCATTGACCTAGGTCAAACGCAGGCTAGTTTAGTTTGGGATTACTCCACGCCTTGGCTGGCTAGGTAATCTTCGTAGTTGCCGCTGAAGTCGACTATGCCGTCGGCTTTGATTTCAATGATGCGCGTGGCGATGGAGCTAACAAACTCGCGGTCATGGCTGACAAAGAACAGCGTGCCTTTGTATTTATCCAAAGCGGTGTTAAGCGCTTCGATGGATTCCATGTCCATGTGACTGGTCGGCTCATCCATCAGCATGACGTTGGTGCGACCCAACATCATTTTGCCGTACAGCATGCGGCCTTTTTCACCACCGGATAGGACTTTGACGGATTTTTTTGTGTCGTCGCCGCCAAATAGTAAGCGACCTAACATGCTGCGCACCACTTGGTCGTCGTCGCCCACTTGCCTAAACCGTGACATCCATTCAAACAGGTCTTCACCTTGCTCAAATTCGTATTCGTGGTCCTGCGCAAAATAACCTATGTTGGCTTTTTCCGCCCATTTCACTTCGCCGTGCTTAGGCTGCAAATCGCCGGCTAAACAACGTAAAAACGTGGTTTTACCGATGCCGTTTTCGCCTATGATGGCGACTTTTTCACCGGCTTCAAACATCATGCTGACGTCGTTAAATAGGATTTTATCAAAGCCGTGGCTAAGTTTTTTGATCTCCACGGCATTACGATATAGCTTTTCACGCTCGTCGTATTCAAAGCGAATGAAGGGGTATTGACGTGAAGACGGTTTGAATTCTTCGATTTTAATTTTATCGATTTGCTTGGCGCGGCTGGTGGCTTGTTTGGCTTTAGAGGCATTGGCCGAGAAGCGACGCACGAAGTCCTGCAAATCCGCCACTTGTTGTTTGGCCTTGGCA
>CALFXV010000233.1 GCA_937957775.1 uncultured Methylotenera sp.
CCGCCACTAGGCCGGCAATGTCGACCATTTCAACGGTGGCCGGCTGGGTTTTTTGTGGGTGAACGATGTCAACCAAGGCTTGCATGCGCGTGTCCGGCACTTCAACGATGCCGACGTTGGGTTCTATGGTGCAGAAAGGGTAGTTTTCTGCGGCGATGCCTGCTTTGGTGATGGCGTTAAACAGCGTAGATTTCCCTACGTTAGGCAAGCCGACAATTCCACATTTCATGTTGTTTTCCAGTTCATTTTTAACGCAATGCTTGCGTGTGTTATTTCGTGTTTTTTACTTAGAGTGCAATTTTAACATTGCTTGCTCAAAATCCCCGCTTAAGAGCTGCGGCAAGATAGTCAGGCTTTTATCTATGGCGCCGTCTAGTGCGCTTTGTTCGTCTTTGGTCGGGGCTTTAAGCACGAAGTTAACCACTTCGTTTCGGTCGCCAGGGTGGCCTATGCCCAAACGCAAGCGCCAAAAATCCGGCGTGCCCAAGGCAGCAGCGATGTCTTTCAAGCCATTGTGGCCGCCGTGGCCACCGGCTTTTTTCAGCTTCACGGTGCCGGCCGGTAAATCCAATTCGTCGTGTATCACCAGTATTTGTTCGGGCAAAATTTTGTAGTAGTTGGCCAAGGCCGCTACGGCTTTGCCGCTGGCGTTCATGAAGGTGTTGGGCTTGAGCAACCAAGTGTCGTTGCTGTTACTGAGCTTGCCGACCAAACCTAAAAATTTGCTGTCGAGTTTGAGCGGGCTGTTATTGCTGGCCGCCACTAGGTCTACCCACCAAAAGCCGGCGTTGTGCCGGGTGGCTTCGTATTGGCCACCGGGGTTGCCTAGGCCGACAAAAAGTTTAATGGGTGTCATGGCGTCATAGTAGCAATAAAAAACGCGCACTTCATTAGAATGTGCGCGTTGTCTTGCATGCTTAAACTTGAAACAGCTTTACTTAAGCGTCTGCGGCTGGTGTGGCTGCAGGTGCGGCGGCTTCAGTTGTTTCAGCAGTGGCTTCAGAAACGCTACCACGTGTTTTAGCAATGCTTGCTACTGC
>CALFXV010000234.1 GCA_937957775.1 uncultured Methylotenera sp.
GAGACGCGCAGCAAAATGCTTTCTAAGGCATCGATGTTGACCGCCGGCATGTTGCGGAACGGGCCTAACATTTTCGCCACGTGCGTGCGCTCGATGAGGTCTTTAACCAAGTAAGCATTCAAGGGTGGCAGGGCCACCGAGCGGTCCGCAACAATTTCCACGGTTGTGCCACCGGCACCAAAAGTAATAATCGGACCAAACACCGGATCATTGGTGACGCCAACCATCAGTTCACGGCCGTTCTCTTTCACCACCATGGGTTGAATGGAAATGCCATTGATGTGGGCCGTTGGACGCAGGCGTTTCACGTTTTCTATGATTTCATGGTACGCCGCTCGCACCGCCGGCGCATTGGTCAAGTTCAATACCACCCCACCGACATCGGATTTGTGGGTGATGTCCGGCGAGTTGATTTTCATGGCCACCGGGAACCCCAATTGCTGGGCAATCAACAAGGCCTCATTGGGCGAACGGGCAACCATGGTCTGCGCAATGGGGATATGAAAGGCCGACAACAAGGCTTTGGATTCCATTTCGCCCAATACCTTGCGCTTCTCTTGCAGCGCGCCTTCTATGATCATGCGGCCACTTTCCACGTCCGGTTCTAGGTGGTGCGAAATAGGCCCTGGCATTTGCATGAGCAGGCGTTGGTTGTTATGGTAGGCCGATAGAAATGAAAACACGTCCACCGCCGATTCCGGGTTGCGGAAACTGGGTTTTTTGGCCGCATTGAAAGCCGAGCGCGAGGCCTGCACTTGCGCCTCCCCCATCCACGAACTGAGCAAGGGTTTTTTATACTGGTCGCTCAGCGCTATCATCGCTTGCGCCACTTCCAATGGTTTGGTCATGGCTTGCGGGGTCAAGATAGCCAACACGCCATCGACATTTGGGTCTTCTAGGCAGGCTTTGACGGCGTCCTGGTAACGTTCTACTTGCGCATCGCCTATGATGTCGACCGGGTTACCGTGCGACCACGTGCTGGGCAAGGCCTGATTAAGTTGAGCCATGGTGGCCTCACTCAATTGGGCCATGACCAAGCCCAAATCCAAGGCGTAATCGGTGGCCATGACGCCAGGGCCGCCGCCATTGGTGACGATGGCCAAGCGGTTGCCAGTCGGATCAAAACCACACGACAAAGCTTTGGCAGCAGCAAACAATTGGCTGATGGTTTGCACCCTGACCACGCCGGCGCGCCGTATGGCGGCATCAAAGGCATCGTCGGCACCGACGATGGAAGCCGTATGCGAAATGGCGGCTTTGGAGGCCGCCGCATGGCGCCCTACTTTAACCAAGATCACGGGCTTAATGCGTGCCGCCGCGCGTATGGAACTCATGAAACTGCGCGCGTCGTGTATGCCCTCTATGTAGAGCAAGATGCTGTGGGTTAAGCTGTCGGAAATTAAGTAATCGAGTATTTCGCCAAAGTCCACGTCGGCCGACGCGCCCATGGACACCACGCTGGAAAAACCGACATCATTGGCGCTGGCCCAATCCAAAATGGCCGTGCACAAGGCGCCGGACTGGGAGACAAAAGCAATGTTACCGGCCATTGCACTACCGGAATTGAAGGTGGCATTCAGGCCTATATCGGGTCGCATCACCCCTAGGCAGTTTGGCCCTATTAAACGCACGCCATACTGCTTGGCCAAAGCCAACACCTCGGCCTCAAGTGCTCGCCCTGCTTCACCGGTTTCGGCAAAGCCGGCACTGATGATGATCGCCGCTTTGACCTGATGCAGGCCGCATTGCTCAATAATAGCCGGCACCGTGGCAGCTGGCGTGGCTATCACTGCCAAATCAACAGGCTGCTTAAGCTGACTCAGATTTGCAAAGGCCGTGGTACCTTGCACGCTTTGGTGCTTGGGATTGATCGGGTAAAGCCCGCCTTTAAAGCCACTTTGCCGCATGTTGTGCATGACGATTTGCCCTATGGAATCGGGCTTGTCGCTGGCACCAAAAATGGCCACCGACTTAGGGGCAAACAAAGGCGTTAAATGATGCTGACTCATGGTGGCTAGGCTTAATTGAACTGAATTTATATGTTAGCGCATTGCGCCTTATTGAGGTTTACGTTTAATCAAATGAACGTGAATTAGCCCTTGTTTTTGTAATAGGTGCCAAAAAATTCCATCATCATGAAGTCTTCCAAGCCGGCGTTGTCTTCCGGCCGCGCCGATTGGATGACCACCCGACCTAAGCGCTGCGATTCCCAATTAAAATCGCCCTGATAATGCTGGCGTATCAAGACTATCATTTTTCTCACCACCAGCAAGCGTATGTCTTGCCCCACGCCCGCCTCCACCTCAAAGGCTTCGCGTCTGGCGTTACTGTAATCGCTGGTCCAGCCCCTAAAACTAAAGCCGGCATGGCGTGCACTTAAACTGGTGATCTCAAAAATGCCATTGGTGCCTACTTTTAAATTGTCTTTGATGCGTTGCTCGCGCACCTGCTCAGCACTGGGGCCTTGCTCCTTGGCCACGGCCTCGGCATTTTGTTTGGCGGCATCGTTCTCCATAGCCAATCGCTGTTGCCGCTTGGCGTTCACATAAGCCATCATGTCCACAGGCTGGTCTTTAGCGGGCATAACAGGTGCACTGGGCGCCGGGCTGGGGACGGCTTCCGGTAGATTAAAGTCGGACGGCTTACTGCTGGGCTTTTGTGTCATGACCTTGGGACGGCTGATGGGCTTGGGTTTTTTAGGCGGTTTTGGCAACTCAACCGGGGGTGGCGGGACTTCAGCCGGCGGCGGTGCCAAACTCACTTGTATGGTGGTGGGTGGCATGGCGGGGCTATCTAGATCCAGTTGAGGCAAGGCCAAAAAGAGGATAAGGCCATGCACCAACAGGGAAAACACAATGGCCAGCAGCGTATTGCGCTCCACCTGAACGCGTAGCCATACCCTAGGCATCAACGCGCGATTAAGCGGCGTTAGGTAAAAATCGCTTTGATCTGTGCGTTCGTCTGCCTGCATGCTGATTATTGGTAACCCATGTCTGCCCAGGTTTTTTCTAAGCGCTTAATGGAAATAGGAAACGGCGTCTTCAGTTCTTGCGCAAACAAGGACACACGCAGCTCTTCCAGCAACCAGCGGAAATGGGCCAAGTCCTCTGAGATGGGTAGGTGCGCTTGCTGCAATTGGCTTATTTTATCTTGCCACTTTTGCCAAAGCAAACCGACGCTGGCGGCATTTTTGCCGTCCCTATCCGGGTTGGCCGGTTGTTTTTCTATGCGTAAACGCAAGGCCTTAAGGTAGCGTGGCACATGCTGCAACTGCTCCCATGGGGTGCGGCTAAAGCAGCCCTTGTACAACAAGCAGGGCAGTTGTTGCTCGACATCTCGCTTTAAGCGATTGACGGTGCTTGGCATTTTGGCCATGGTCGCCGTGAGCAATTGGTATTCACTGGCAATTGTTTGCGCTTGGCGGGTTAAACCCTGACTGACTGCCGGCAAGCGCGTCCTAGCACGGGCTTTTAAATGCATGAAATCGGCATTGCTGCGTGGCAAGTCATCGTCCGCAACAAAGGCGCGGTCAGCGATGGCCAACAACAAATCTTCCCGTAAATCGTCTACGCTGACCACGTTGCGCAGCAACAAGGCGTATTGATTAAAATTGGGTAAGCTTTTCTCCAACTGCTTCATTTGCTCTTTTAGCTCAAAGCGCATCAAGCGGCACACGCCCTGTCTGTGGTTGCTGCTGGCCTCCAACTCGGTATCAAATAATTTAACTGACACGCTGTCGCCGTTGTCCTCTAAGGCCGGGTAGCCGGTGACTTGCAAACCGTCACGCTCAAAGCTCAAGGTAGCCGGTAAATCGCCGAAATCCCATTGTTTTAACCCGGTTTTTTCTAAGTCCTTGAGGTGATCCGCCGAACTGTTTCTAAAGGTCAGTTGCGCGGCCGAGCCCAATTGTTTCTTTAGCGCCTGCCAATCCCTACCCATGCCTAATTCGCGACCGGCATCGTCCACCACACTGAAGTTCATCAGCAAGTGATCCGGCAAATGTTCGGTCCAATCCTCCACGGCAATTTTCAAGCTGGTAACTCGCTGTATGTATTCGGCCAACAGCGGTTTGATGGGCATGGCACCGACAGTCGTGCTGACTAAAAACTGCGTGACAAACTCCGGCACCGGCACGCATACCCGACGGTAGGTTTTAGGCAGGACTTTGATTAAATGGGTTAGCTTTTCGCGTAGCATGCCTGGCACCAGCCAATCACAGCGACGACCATCCACCTGATTCAAGAGTGTCAATGGAACAACTAAGGTCACTCCATCCTTAGGGCTGCCCGGCTCAAAGTGATAAGTCAAACTCAACTCAGTACCACCAACGATCATCCTTTTGGGATACCGGTCTACTGTAATACCAGCGGCCTCATGGCGCATTAAATCTGCTTTGGCTAAACGTAAGAGAGCATCAGGCGCCTCCTGATTAGCTCCCTCGCCTCTAGATGCTTTCTTCAGCCAAGCATTCATACCCTCTCTACTGAGGACATCTTTAGGAATGCGTGAATCGTAGAAAGCAAATAAGAGATCGTCATCCACTAGGACATCAGGACGCCTGGAGCGATGCTCTAGCGCTTCGATTTCTTTGATTAATCTGCGGTTATGCCAGAAGAATTCA
>CALFXV010000235.1 GCA_937957775.1 uncultured Methylotenera sp.
CATTAAGGCAATCTGCCTTGCCATTTTGTCGGCTTCGGCGATGCGTAACAGCAAGCCGTCTAAATTGTCTTCGCCCATGTTTTCCGTCATTAAGCGCGGGTAAATCATGTAGGCGTAATTACCAAAAAAGCCGCTGATCACCACTATCATAAGCAGGCCATAGGTTAGCGTGTGGATATTTAAGCCGTAATGAAAGCCGCTGTGAAAGGTGGCAATAAAAGTCAGGGCAGTGCCTAAGTATATGTGCGCAGACAGCCAAGCTTGGGTGGTGCCGCTGCTGCGGTAGCGGCGTTTGCGTATGCCATACCAGGCCATCCAAAACACCAAGCCGGCGGAAATCGTGCCCAATGTGTAGCCTAACCAACTGCCACCGTAATGACCCACCGCCGGTTCAAACAATAAAAAGGCGGCGAAAGCGAGCAAAATCATGACCACGGCTACTTTGAAGTAGCGGTATTTTTTGTAGTCGAAGAAGTTGCTGTGTTGCATGGTTTAACCTTTAATCTGCTTCGTCGTTGATTAGGTTGGCCTCGCTGGCTGTGCCGCCGGCGTAGTTTAACAATTCTTCCGGTTTAACGCGTAAGGCGGCCCCAACTGGGCAGGCGCGCACGCACACCGGTCCGCCGCTGATGTCTTTACACATATCGCATTTCACTGCGACTTTAGCGCCGTTGCTGACCGGCACGGATTTGGGTTTGATGCCCAATAGCATCTGCACGATGCTGGGTTCTTTTTGTTCGTGTATCTCCGACATTTGTATCACGTCATAAGGGCAGTTGGCTTGGCAATTGCCGCAGCCTATGCAACTGTCATCGATGTAAACCTCGCCGTGCGGCGCGCGGTGGATAGCATCCGGCGGGCAATCTTTCATGCAGTGCGGGTGCTCGCAGTGGCGGCATGAGGTGGGCACGCGAATGTTGGCGAAAATGGGTCCGGCATCGCGGTCTAAACGGGTGGCGCCACCATGGGTATCGGCGCAAGCTTGCTCGCAATGGTTGCAGCGCACGCACAATGATTCGTCTATCAGCAGCACGTCGGTTGCTTCGCCCACGCCTTGCTGTATTAAAAAGGAAATCAGGTTGGATGGACTAGGCTGTCCCACGGCTACTTGGTTGTTTTCAAAGACCGTTTCCAGTTGTTGGCGTTTTTCTTGAGCTTGTAAATGCTGCAAATAGCGCGCATCCAATTCACTGCGTATTTCTGGGTTGCGCGCAATGATGTCACGCATGCGCGCGGCTTCAATGAATACTGCTTCCGTGGCAATCGCTGCTCGCACCGTGGCATAACGGGGTTCGCCCGAGACCAAAGACATTTCGCCGACATAATGACCGGCGGCCACATAAAACAGCACCACGTCACGGCCGCCTATGGTGTGGGACACGGTGACCGAGCCGCTTTGTATTAAATAGAGGCCATCGGCCTCGTCGCCCTCATGGAATAATTCTTCGCCGGCGGCGTAGTTTTTTAAGGTGGCATTGTTGGCCACGTCGTTTAAATCTTTTTCGCTCAGCGATAGGCCTATGCACAAGTGGATGATGGTTTTAATCGCCACCTCATTTAATATGCGGCGCATGGATTGCACCGAATCAACCAGTTTGAGCATGACCCGTCTAGGCGTTTCGATCAATACGCAAGGCTGCGTAGCACGCACCGTGCCGGCGCGTCGGCGGCCCGACACCAGGGCCAGTTCACCAAAGAATTCGCCGGCTTTGAGGTGACCGTCTGGTTCTTGGTCGTCCTCTATTAATATATCCAATTCCCCTTCCACTATAAAGAAGAAGGTGGTGCTGTAATCGTTGCGTTTAAATATCACGTCGCCGGCTTGCGGCAACAATATATTGCTTTCAAGTACCAGCTCGCGCAATTGCAAACTGCTCAGCATGGCCAACAAGGGCACGCTTTTGCGTATTTTCTCTAACACATCGTCTATGCCGCGGTCGGTGCAAAAGCTGGCAAATTTTTCACGCAACAAAGCGCTGTCGGCCGGCTCAACCGGGTTGCCTAAAATATGCTCTATGACTTCATAGCCTTGGTTGATGCCTTGTTTGATCAAGGGGTAACCGGCCAGCGCGCCTATCACGTACAAACCGGCCACGCTGGATTCGTAGTGCGAAGACAATTGCGGCAGGGCGTATAAATCCGGTGTGGAGAAGCCGACGCCAAAACTTTCTAATAGGGGTCGCGGTGATAAGGCGCCCAAGCGAGCAATCACCCTATGGCAGGGGATGCGCTCCACGCCATTGGGTGTGTTGGCAAAAACGGTGATGGGGAAGTCGCCCTTGGCGTTGGCTTCTATGGATTGCGGTTTGGTCTCCAATAACCAGTCCAATACGCCGCGGGTTTTGGCTTCGGTTAATAGATGAAGGTTGGTTTCCTTACAATTACTAAAGTCTTCCGCGCGGTTTAAAATAATCACTTGGTTGCGCGCCGATAGGGCAATGGCATTTTCTGCGCCACTGTCGCCGCCGCCAATCACCACTATGGTTTCATTTTGGTAGGCGTCCGGATCGTCCAGTTGGTATTGAATCTGCGGCAGGTCGCCGCCGGGAATCTCCAGTTTGCGCAAATTGCCTTGCACGCCCATGGCCAACACAGCGTTTTTTGTCTGCAGGCTAGTGCCGTCGTCCAGCTCAACCACTAAGCCTGTGGCCACCTTTTGAACGCCCAGCGCCTTGGCACCGTAGCGCACATTCACCTGGTGTTCGGCCATGGTCTGTTCCCAGGTCTGCAGCACCGATTCGCGTGAAGAAGCGGTGAAAGGCAAGGCGCTGCGTAAAGGCAGGGCGCGCGGTTCGGACATGACTAATTTGCCGCGTTGGTAATTGCGCACGGTGTTGGCTGGCGCTTGTTCGGCCTCCAGTACGAGGTAATGAAGGCCTTGCTGGCTGGCGCGCACGGCGGCTGACAAACCACTGGGCCCTGCGCCTACGATGACAATGTCATAAGGCTGAGCCGTGGCAGACGGGGCAGATTTTTTATGAGCGGGCTTGGCCATAAAAGGCTTGGGGGTGGCTTGAGGTTGCTGGCGTGTGCATGCTGATTAAAGGGTAAATGTTTGCCTAATTTTATTACGTGATGGTTGGTCTAAGCCATGGTATGCAGGGCACCATGCTCAGGTGCTGACCGGATTAGATAGTGGCATATTCGCCCCCATAAGTCAAAAGCCCAGCCAAATTGATACCTTAAATTTATACGCGGTTTGTGTGATGAAATTGTTTCAAAATGTAACATTTTTCTTGAGCCAAATCTGTTTTCGTGCTATTTTTGCTCTGCGTCAAATTGTCGCATGTAAAAACGTGCTAGAAAAAGTTATAAAACGGCTATATTTCAGCCTATTTTCGAATGAAACTCTCTCGGTTTTTACGTGTCAAGACCTCGGGTTTTTGTTTAAGGGCTGTTTATGGCAGTGGCGAATTTAGGTGACAAAATTATTGCAAGGCCAAACAATTCATTGTCGGTAGACGACAGTGTTAAATTGTTGGCAGCATTATCTGGTATTGCGCTGGTGGTGGCTTTGGGATTTATGCACATAGGCGCTTGGTTGGTGTTGCCGTTTGCTGGTTTGGAAATCATGGCCTTTGCCTATGCTTTCCATACGGTGTATTTGCATGCAGACGATTTTGAGAGCATTACGATAGAGAACGACCGCGTGGTGGTCGAAAAAAGAAACGTCAAAGAAATAACGACAACGGTTTTTCAGCGCTACTGGGCACAAGTCAATGTGCGCGACGTAGCGATGATAAAAGGCAGTAACGGCAAGTGTGGGCTGTTTATAAGTTCGCACGGGAATGAAGTGGAATTTGGTAGAAATTTTATCAACGATGAGCAGCGTAGCCAATTGGCGCGGGATCTCAGACAAAAATTAAAAAATATTAATTAATTTAGTTTTGGAGTAAGTTTTATGCGAGGTTTTACAAAAATAAGTTTAGCGTTGTCGACCATGCTGGCATCCTTGGCTGCGCATGCGGAATATTCATGGAATTTCCCTGAACCCGTCAC
>CALFXV010000236.1 GCA_937957775.1 uncultured Methylotenera sp.
GCGCACTGCGTGCGCAAGCCGGCATCGTTATTTCCGCCTCGCACAACCCGTATTACGACAACGGCATCAAATTCTTTTCCAGCGCCGGGGCTAAATTAGGCGACGCCATCGAGCACGCCATTGAGGCGGAATTAGCCCAGCCCATGCAGGTCATGGAGTCGGCCCAATTGGGTAAAGCCAAACGCATAGACGACGCGGCCGGTCGTTACATCGAGTTTTGCAAAAGCACTTTCCCGTCCAGCATGGATTTACGCGGTTTAAAAATCGTCTTGGATTGCGCACACGGCGCCACCTATCACGTCGCCCCAAATGTGTTTCACGAATTGGGCGCAGAAGTCATCGCCATCGGTAACAAGCCGGATGGTTTAAACATTAACGAGCAAGTCGGCTCGACTCACCCGCAAGCCCTGCAAAAAGCCGTGTTGGCTGAGCAAGCCGATTTAGGCATAGCCTTTGACGGCGACGGCGATCGGGTGATGATGGTGGACAGTCAGGGTCGTTTGTTAGACGGCGACCAATTGCTTTACATCATCGCCAGTGGGCTGCATAAAAATGGCCAATTGCAAGGCGGCGTAGTTGGCACCTTGATGACCAATTTAGCCTTAGAGCATGCCCTAGAAAAATTAGCCATTCCGTTTGCGCGCGCCAAGGTGGGCGACCGTTATGTCTTAGAATTGCTCAATGAAAAAGGCTGGTTGCTAGGCGGCGAAAATTCCGGCCACATATTAACCCTGGATAAACACAGCAGCGGCGATGCCATCATTGCTGCCCTGCAAGTCTTGCATGCGGTGATCCTAAGTGGCCAGTCGCTAAGCGACTTGGGCAACAATTTAAGTTTGTACCCGCAAGTATTGATTAACGTTAGCACCGCCAGCAAAATCAACTTGGACGAGCGCGCGCCCATCCAAGCGGCCGTCAAATCAGCGGAACAGGCCTTGGCCGGCAGTGGTCGCGTGTTGTTGCGTGCGTCCGGTACCGAAGCCAAGATACGCGTCATGGTAGAAGGGCAAGATGCCGGCTTGGTGCAAAAGTTGGCAGAAGCCATCGCTGCTGCGGTCAGGTTGGCTGCGGCTTAAATTTAGCTAGCTGGCCTAATTTTTTGGCTTAGTCTTTCGGCCTGTTGGCAGCCTAGTCAGTAAGCTGTTCGCTTCCTTCAGCCGGCTAGCGGCTGTCACAAATCATTCATTTATTTTTCATCTTTCGTTCACACGACAATGCGATTCTCGCTGTTATGCCTAATTCAATAGCCATCACAGTCGAGGTCAGCCATGCCGTATAAAATGCGCAGCTATTTAAATAGCATGCACCGTCTGGACAGCAATCTGTGCATCGCCGTTAATCAAACCAGTCAGGTTCGTTTAATACGCGATTCATTTAGATTGGTAAGCCGCTTAGGCGACGGCCTATTTTGGTATGCGCTCATGCTGTTAATCTTGCTGTTTGAAGGCCGCGATGGCTTATTGCCTGTGTTGCACATGGCCTTGGCCGGATTGTCCGGCACCTTGTTGTACAAATGGCTAAAAGGCAAAACATTGCGTCCGCGTCCTTTTGAAGTGCACCAAGACATATTCATGACCGGTAAGCCACTGGATAAATTTAGCTTCCCATCTGGCCACACCCTGCATGCCCTGGTGTTTGGCTTGGTGGCGATTAATTATTACCCCGCCTTGTCCTTTATCATTATGCCGTTTGTCAGTATGGTGGCTTTATCTCGAGTGGTGTTGGGTTTGCATTACCCCAGTGACGTATTGGCTGGTGCCCTCATAGGCAGCTTGATTGCTGCCTTGTCTTTTCTGCTAGTTTAATCCCCACTCTAGATTGCCTTGCAGTAGGCTAAGGCTGACCGGCTTGCATGCTTCAGCTGTTGGCCGGAAAGTAACGCACCGGCAGCGGGTGCATGATGTGCAAGTGACTTAGGCATTCCTCACGCCAATCATCAAGTTGTTGCACGCTTAAGTTTTTCAATTCCGGTTCCAGCAGTGGCCGGTCACCATTAAACACCAAGCCTATGTCTTGCACAGCCACTTGAGTCTTGGCGATGTAATAAACAAAGTGTTTAAAGACTTTTTTATCCAACAGATTAACCGTGCGGTAGATGGCGTGGGGCAGATGGATGGCCCGTAGCACGCCATCCCAAAAAGCCAAGCGGCTTAAGGCGCTGGCCGTCACCGCTATGCTGCACCTAAATTGACCAGCCATGAATTGGCTTAAGAGCGCATGGTGCTCGGTGATTAAGCGGCGTGGTGAGGTGTTAATCAATGGTGCTAAGTGCGCGTCCATGGCCCATTCCGAGGTGATGTGGGTAAGGATGTCGTTTTTAAACCACTTGGCCTCATGGGCTGGGACGAAATGGTTATGGGCAATCACGTCCACGTAAAGATGGCTGACGTAGCCTATGGCAATAGCGGTTTCTTCTTCGGTCTTGGCCGACAGCATCAATTGCTGGGCATTTTCCCATAAGTGGGTATGGCGAAAGCGGTGGCTGATGATGGCTAAGTCCGGCAGGCATGCACCCGCCATTACCAATTCGGGAAATTTTTTAATGGCCGCTTGCAAGCGCGGATCCAATAAAGGCATGGCCCAAAGTAAGGATTGGGCAAAGTACAAATGCGTCACCAATCCCCAGGCGTTGGCGTCCAGCGAATAGAGGCAGCAGGGCAGCCACCAACACCATTTTCGCATAAAGCTTAGCTGAGTCATGACTAGTAATGTGACGCTCGCACATGAAAAAATCGTGACAGAAACATGATGATTTCATGACGAAATTTAATTGCTTTCATTAAAGTGTCATATTGCCGCGTTATCTTGCTAGACAGCAGTAGCCAATCTCATCCTAATGACAGGCAAGGCAACCATGACCCAGCACAACAGCGTAAGCAATCACAGCAGCATACCCCGGCCATTAAAAATCTTATTCATATCGGACGTGTATTTCCCGCGCATCAATGGCGTGTCCACTTCCATACGCACCTTTGTTGAGCAGTTGCAAGGCTTAGGCCACACGGTGCATTTAATTGCCCCCGATTACGCGGCACTCACCGAAGACGATGCCTGGATCATGCGCGTGGCGGCACGCAGCATATATTTTGATCCTGAAGACAAGTTAATGAAGTTTGGCTCGGCCATGGCGCTGCTGCCGTATCTAGCCAAACAAGGCTACGACATGATACACGTGCACACGCCCTTCGTAGCGCATTACTTAGGCCTAAAGCTGTCGGAAAAGTTAGGCATCCCTTGCGTGGAAACCTACCACACCTTCTTTGAAGATTACTTGCATCACTATTTGCCTTGGCTGCCCAAGGTATTGGCCAAAGGCCTGGCACGCTTTATTTCCAAGCGCCAATGCAATGGCGTGGACGCGATTGTTTCGCCGTCAAAACCGATGCTGGATGTGCTTAGGGATTATGGCGTGATGGTGCCGGCCGAGGTCATTCCCACCGGCTTGCAAGCTCACAGCTTTAAAGAGGCCGACGGGCAAGCCTTTAGAAAGAAATACGGCATCGCTTTGGATAGGCCGATGATGCTTTACGTGGGCCGCGTCGCGTTTGAGAAAAACATCGATTTTCTGTTGCACATGACCAAAGCTTTGCTGGTAAAGCAGCCGAATGCCTTATTGGTGGTGACAGGCGAAGGGCCAGCGGAAACCAGTTTGCATAAGTTGGCCAAGCAATTAGGCATAGAAGACAGCGTGCAATTTATAGGCTATTTGGATCGCGCTACCGAGTTGAATGCCTGCTACCAGTCGGCCGATGTGTTTGTGTTTGCCTCCAAAAGTGAAACACAGGGCTTGGTAATCTTGGAAGCCATGGCGCAAGGCACGCCGGTGGTGGCGATTGCCGAGTTGGGCACGGCATCCCTATTGGTTGAAGGCAAGGGCGCGTTGATTGCCCCCGATGACCCCATCCAGTTCTCAGAAAAAGTCGCGCAATTGTTGTCCCATCCTGAGCATTGCCAAGAGTTAGGCCGCCAAGGATTGGACTACGCGACGGCCCATTGGACGGCTAAGACGCAAGCGCAACGCTTGGAACTGTTTTACCAAAATCGTATGGCCAATAACGCGGCGCTTAGTTAAGCATCACGCTAAGTCTAGCCAATAAAAAAGCCAGCTAGAAGCTGGCTTTTTTATGGTGACTTTTTGGTGACTAAGCTGAGCTAGTCTCTTACCTCGTCGGCCATTTCATCCATGCTGATGTGGCGTACGTCTTTGCCTTTCACCATGTAAACCACGTATTCGGAGATGTTTTTCGCGTGGTCACCAATGCGTTCTATGGCCTTAGCAATAAACAGCACTTCCAAGGACATGGAGATGGTGCGCGGGTCCTCCAACATGAAGGTTATCAAATGGCGGATGGACATTTGGTAATGCTCGTCCAACTGTTGATCCATTTCGGCAATTTCCAAGACTTTGGATGAATCCGAACGGGCAAAGGCATCCAATGCCATGTGCAGCATTTCACGCGCCATGTTGGCCATGGTTTTAATTTCGGCAAAACGCGGCGTCCACATGCGATCGGTTTCTATGGTTTTTTGTGAAAAACGCGCGATTTTAGTGGCTTCATCGCCTATGCGCTCTAAATCGGTGATGGTTTTAATCATCATCAAGATCATGCGTAAATCGCTGGCAGCCGGTTGCCTGCGCGCGATGATGTGGCTGCAGTCCTCGTCCACTTGCACTTCCAGGTCATTGACCAAATGGTCTTTCTTAATCACGTTTTCAGCCAACTTGGTGTTGGATTTAACCAAGGAATCCATGGCGTCCATGATCTGTTGTTCGACCAAGCTGCCCATTTCTAGGACTTTTGCGCGGACGGATTCCAGTTCGGCATCGTACTGTTTGTATATGTGTTCAGATGACATGAGTGATCCTTATGTAAATACTTTTTGGCTAGGTTAAACAATTAACCAAATTTGCCGGTAATGTAGTCTTCGGTTTCTTTGCGTACTGGACGGGTAAAGATGGTGTCGGTGTCGCCGTATTCCATCATTTCACCCAAATACATGTAGGCCGTGTAATCCGAAATCCGTGCCGCTTGTTGCATATTATGCGTCACGACCAATATGGTCAATTTTCCGCGCAATTCGTTCATCAATTCTTCAATGTTGGCGGTAGCAATAGGGTCCAATGCCGATGTCGGCTCATCGAACAACATGATTTCAGGATCGGTAGCTAAGGCGCGGGCTATGCACAAGCGTTGCTGTTGGCCGCCGGATAAGTTAAACGCCAAGTCATTTAAACGGTCTTTTACCTCATTCCATAAAGACGCACCTTTTAAGGCTTCCTCAACTTTGTCGGCCACCACGCGGTTGTTTTTTTCATCGCGCACACGTAAACCGTAAGCCACGTTTTCAAAGATGGTTTTAGGAAAAGGATTGGGCTTTTGGAACACCATGCTGATGCGCATGCGCACTTCAATCGGGTCCACGCCATGGTCTAAGATGTTAGTGTTGTCCGGGTGCATGACAATTTGCCCTTCGTATTTGTTGCCAGGGTACAAATCGTGCATGCGGTTAAAGCAGCGCAAGAATGTGGATTTTCCGCAACCCGACGGGCCAATTAAGGCAGTGATTTTATTTTCATAGATGGGCATGCTGACACTTTTGAGTGCTTGATGACCGTTTGAATAATAAAAATTCAAATTCTTGGATTCTGCTTTTAGCGGTGTGGATGTATTAACCATGGTTGTCCCAGTATGTATTGAATAAGGTCATGCTTACCATTTGATGTTTTTACGTATTTTGTAACGCAAGTAAATG
>CALFXV010000237.1 GCA_937957775.1 uncultured Methylotenera sp.
CGGCCTCGATGGCGGAAATGGTAGCTTGTTCACCTATGGCTAATTGGGATAAAAGTCGCATTGTTTTTTATGTAATTGATAACCATTCTTATTATGTCACGTATGCCTGTGAGTCGCAATTAACCGTGAAATGTGTCAACGGGAAAAAACAAGGGCTAGTAAGACTAGCCCTTGCTGCTTAGTTTATTTACTGATGTCGATTTTGGCTTTGGTGCGTAATTCAGCCATCATCTTTTCTAGGTCACGTTGCTGCAGATTTTTTTGTATGCCGTCTTTTACTTTGTCGTATGGCAAAGGTTGGGCGGTGCGACTGTCAATTAACTTGATAACATGCCAACCGAATTGGGTTTGCACTGGGTTAGTGGAAATACTGCCTTTTTGCAGATTAATCGCCACGTCGCTGAAGGGTTTCACCATGGATGCCGGTGAAAACCAGCCTAAATCGCCGCCTTTTTCTTTAGAGCCAGGATCCAAGGATTTTTCCTTGGCTATCTTAGCGAAATCGCCGCCTTTGCCTAACTGCGCAATGATGTCTTTGGCTTCGCTTTCGGTTTTAACCAGGATGTGGCGTGCGCTGTATTCTTTGTCGCCGTAAGCTTTTTTGTATTCTTCGTAAGCAGCCTTGGTTTCGGATTCGCTAATCGGATTTTTTTTCACAAAATCCTGTAGATACATAGAAGTCAATAATTCGCGACGGGATAACTCTTCACGTGCCAGGTAATCCGCTTGCTTATCCAAGCCCAGTTTTTGCGCTTCTTGGTAGACCAATTCCGAATCTATCAATTTGTTGGTGATGGCTTGTTTAACTTGGCCATCCACTTTCTGACCGCGCGCTGTGGCATCCTTGGCAATGTAGTCGTAGATCGATTGCTTGATGGCCTTGCCATTTACGGTGGCCAAGGTGTCAGCGGCGTATGCGCTTGGCGCCATGGATAAAATGGCCAGTGCGATCAGGGTAGGGGTGAATTTCATGAAAAATCCTTATGCTATGGGTTTAATGTAAAAAGGTAGTTGTAATCGTTTAATTATAGCTCTTGTGGGACGGTGGCGTTGATGCTTAAGGCGTGAATTTTGTTGGGGATTAAATCAGCCAATTGTGCGTAGACCAAGCGATGGCGCATGACCTGAGACTTTCCTGAAAAGTGTGCGCTGCTAATGTTTAAGCTAAAATGCCCGCCGCCTTGATTGCCGGCATGCCCAACATGCAAGGCGCTGTTGTCTTGTAGGCTTAATTCCTGCGGCTCTAATGCCTGCAAGCGCTGCTTAATAAGATCGGTTAAATTCATCTGCTTAGGCCGGTAAGGTTTTTCTGAACGGTTTGACCGACACATTAACGTAAACCCCTGCGCTGACAAAAGGGTCGTTGTTAGCCCATTCTGTGGCCTGCGCTAAATTGGCAAATTCGGCAATGATGAGGCTGCCAGTGAAACCGGCCGGACCTGGGTCGACATTGTCTATGGCCGGAAAAGGACCCGCCACCAATAAACGACCGGCTTCTTGCAGGGCTTGTAAGCGCGCCAGGTGCGCTGGCCTAGCTGCCATGCGTTTGTCCAAGCTATTGGGCGCGTCTTCTGCGACGATGACGTACCACATTATTGACCGTCTCCTTTAGGCTCTTCAATCAGGTAATTTTTCAAGGCCAAGCTCTGGCCTATGATGAATACAAACATAATCAAGGTGACGCCAAATAGCTTGAAATTCACCCAGGTGTTTTCATCGAAATTAAAAGCCACGTAGAGATTTAAAAAACCCAATGACACTAAAAAAATCACCCAAGCATAATTGAGCTTGGTCCAAATGGCGGCAGGGGCGTCTATCATTTTGCCCATCATTTGTTGGATGTAATTTTTCTTGAAAAATAAATTGGATACTAAGAGCACCGCAGCCATGACCCAGTAAAGCACGGTGGGTTTCCACATGATGTAGCTTTTGTCGTGCAAAATCAGCGTGATGCCACCAAGTAGTCCGATGATGGCGCCGCTGACTAAGAGCATTTTTTCCACTTTGCCGTGGCGCAATTTGCTATAAATAATTTGCCCTAAGGTGGCTAAAATGGCGACCGCCGTGGCAGTAAAAATACCAAAAAACTTAAATGCAATGAAAAATAAAATGACGGGAAACAGGTCAAACAAAAACTTATTCATAGTGGGTGTGGGTTCGCTTTCTAGGCTGCTTGAGGCAAGGAAAAATCAATGATTTACAATGCTTTAGTGTAAGTCGTTATTTTGCTATGATTGATGCTGTGTCGCAAGGCGTATTTTTCTTCCAGCTTTACCCAATTGGCCCTTATTTAATTCGTTCATGCCCTTAAATTTCGATTTACATGCCCACTCTAGCGTGTCCGATGGCTTATTAAGCCCTGCCGATTTGGTCGCTTATGCCGCCACTAAGGGCGTCAACGTGTTGGCCTTAACCGATCACGATGACATCAGTGGTTTGCCAGCGGCCCAAGCCGCCGCTCAGGCGCACAACATAGCCTTAATTAATGGCGTGGAAATATCCGTGACATGGAAAAAGCGCACCCTGCACATCGTTGGTTTAAACATAGACCCAAACAACCTTGCCTTGCAAAAGGCCTTAGCCCTAGTGCGCATAGCGCGGGATGAGCGGGCGCAGCAAATGGGCGAGGGACTGGCCAAAGCCGGCATAGCCGATGCCTACCAGGGCGCGAAACGCTTGGCCAAGCAAAGCATCATTACCCGTGTGCATTTTGCGCGATATTTGGTGGAGTTGGGCCTGGTGAAGGACACTAAGTCGGTGTTTAAGAAGTATTTAGTGAAAGGCAAACCCGGCTTTGTTGAGCACCAATGGATGGATTTGCAGCAAGCGGTTGAGCTCATTATAGCGAGCGGTGGTACGGCGGTGATTGCCCACCCCGGGCGCTACGATTTGGGTTCGGTTAATATGTTGCAATTGCTGCATGAATTTAGAAGTTACGGTGGCGCCGCCATAGAAGTCGTCACCAGCAGCCACACCCCGCCGCAATACCAGCAGTTCGCTAAGTTGGCTCACCAATTTAGCCTGAAATCCTCACAAGGGTCGGATTACCATGGTCCTGGCATCAGCTTCATGGAGATGGGCCGTTTGGCAGACTTGCCCAGCAACTGCGTGCCGGTTTGGCAAGATTGGCCACAGTATCAATCCGTCCAATAAGCCGCTTTAACATCGATGGACCATGTCGCAGCTGTTTAATATTAATTTAGCCAATCCGCAAACACGTCTAATCACCCATACGGCGGAGATATTGCAGGCAGGTGGGGTGATTGCTTATCCCACAGACTCGGGTTACGCCTTAGGCTGTATGATAGGCCACAGCGATGCCCAAGCACGCATACGGCAAATTCGAGCCGCCGATGAGCAGCATTTTTTTACCTTGGTTTGCCGAAATTTAGCGGAGTTAGGCAATTACGCCATAGTCAGTAACAGCCAATTCCGTTTACTCAAAGCCAACACGCCAGGCGCTTACACCTTTATTTTGAACGCCACGCGTGAAGTGCCGCGTAAACTGCAACACCCTAAGCGCAATACCATAGGCTTACGCGTGCCAGAACACGCGGTAGTGCAGGCTATATTGGAAGCCATCAATGCGCCCTTGTTAAGCATGACTTTGTTATTGCCTGATGAGGAAGAGATGCTCACGCAAGCATGGGAAATACGCGAGAAATTAGAACACAGCGTGGACTTGGTGATTGATGATGGCCACTGCGTGGCCGGCGCCACCTCGGTAATTAATTTAACCCAAGATGTGCCAGAATTAATCCGTGCGGGGTTGGGCGATTTAGACCCGTTTGGTTTGGCTTAAAAAAGGAAAGCGATTAGATGGAATTATCCCTCATACAAAAAATCATTATTTACGCTCCACCGGTAATATTTGCCATCACCGTGCACGAAGCGGCACATGGCTATGCCGCCAAGTACTTTGGCGACATGACCGCCTACCAAGCCGGTCGCATCAGCTTAAATCCGCTTAAGCACATCGACCCGTTTGGTACCATCTTGTTACCGGCCATGACCATACTATTGGGCGGCATTTTATTCGGCTGGGCCAAACCGGTGCCGGTTAATTTCAGCCGCTTGCGCCATCCCAAAAAAGACATGTTGTGGGTGGCCGCCGCCGGGCCTGCGTCCAATTTTGTCATGGCCCTGTTTTGGGCCTTGGTGTTGACCTGTTTGGTGGGCGTCATTGGCGCACCTGCCTTGGTGTGGGCCATGGCCAGCGGCTTGCAGCAAACGG
>CALFXV010000238.1 GCA_937957775.1 uncultured Methylotenera sp.
TGCTGCGCTTTTGTTCTTCAAATACGGCAAACACTTGCATGATGACTAGGCTGACTAACAAGCTCACAACCAGTCCCACCATGACCTCAATCAAGCTAAAGCCAGCTTGTTGATGGCTTAGTCGGCCTGCTTTTAAGCGGCTATTCATCTTTGAGAGCACCTTTGATGCGCGCGTTGGTCGTGACATTGTGGACTGCCGTGTCGCCAGGCGCTTGCCAAGTGATGGTGATGCTCACTTCGCCTGACCTAGGAGTATGGCTCATGGTGTATTGACCATTGGGTAGCTCGGCCAAGGCCGCCGGTCCGGTGGTGGCGACAATGTGTTTTGGATTGGCCCACAGTTCACCCAATTTTTGCTGTGCTAGATAACTGGCTACGCTGCGGTATTTCGCATCGGAGGTGTTGCTGACCATGGCGGCTTGCAAGCCAACTAGGGCCAAAATGCCCATGGAAAAAATCAGCATGGCAATCAAGGACTCCAAGAGAATGGCGCCTTGTTGAGTGGTTGCGGACGGCTTGATCATGGCGTTAACAGCGTCTTGGATCGGTGGCGCTAAGGCTGGGAGAAGGGTCACAAACACGGGTGTTGCCACCCACGCCTAAGGTAACCCTGAGTGGTCTGTCGGCGCCGCTAAAGCTAATGTTCACTTGATTAAATGGAGCAGGCGAGATCGAGTTGTCGAGCAGGCCTAAATTGGAAAAGGTAACTGTAGCTGGAAAGGCAGTGTCAGAAGGGTTCAGTGCAATCGTTACCGCGCCTGTTGCGCCTTCGCTGGCTAGACGAGTGAGTATGGTGGTGGGGCAGTTGCTGCTTGTGGTCACACAGCCTATGGACCAGTTGGAGTTGGCGCTAAGTGAAAATCGAATCGAGGCATTGCGCTTGACGGCCTCGGCTCTAGCGGTTTGCAGGCCATTTTGGATGGATTCCGCGGCCGTGCGTACCCGTGAATTTTTTATCCATGTGGCATAGCTTGGCATGGCGATGGCGCTGACCAAGCCGACAATAGCGATGGCGATAATGAGCTCTATTAAGCTAAAACCCACTGCCGGTTTTTTTGGCGCAATGGTTAACACGTGCCGCCTTTTTTTGTTAGCCAGCAGGTCGTTCCGACGGTGCCATCAAACTTGGATGTTTTGGTATTGCTTTGATTGAGCGTGAATTCAAAGTTAGCCATGCCTTGAGCGGCGATGCCGGTGGCTTTAAGTGTGTAGGCATTGGCGGTTGGGGCGACGCTGCAAGTGTAAGTGAAATATTGCGCTCCGGAAGTGGGGCTGCATGCACCCCCAATGTAGGTGCGATTATCTTGGAAATATTGCTCCATTTTTACCCGCAAAGTAGCTAAGTTGCTGGTGGCTTCAGCCGCTTTGCCGCGCTTGATATAATCACTGTAATTAGGAATGGCAATAGCGGCCAAGATGCCTATAACGGCGACCACTATCATCAATTCGATCAGGGTAAAGCCTGTTTGCTGGCGGCAGAGTTTGCGCTTTATTGGTGGGGTTTTGCTTGTTAAAAAAGGCATGCACTTTCTCCAATGGATTTAACGTTATCTTGCATAGGGCTCAAGTCAAAGTCTAGCGACAAACGACGACCGGTCTAATTTAGCCGATAAGCGGTGCGCGTAGCCGGCATTTCTCTGCCTAAGCCTTTATGTTAAACTAGTCCGAGTGGATTTTTTAAAGATAAGGGCTGGCTAATGCAAAAAATCAGGGTAACGCTTTTGCTCGCCATGCTGTTTTTTTGTGCGCTATCTGGCTGCGGCACCAAAGGCCCTTTGTACCTTCCCGAGCGGCAGTACCCTCAGCCTAGCACCACTAACCCATAAAACACTGTTTACTATAACTTTCTTAAGCGCCCAACGTGAATTCATTTACCATTAAAAACAATCACTTGCACGTAGAAAAACGCGCTCTAGCCGACATTGCTCGCGAGTTTTCCACTCCTTGTTACGTCTATTCTAAAGATGCGCTTACGCAGGCGTTTACCAACTTCAGCGCCGGCTTTGCCGATTGCTCGCATTTGGTTTGCTTTGCTGTAAAAGCCAACCCCAACTTAGCTATCTTGAATTTATTTGCGCGATTGGGTGCTGGCTTTGATATCGTTTCAGGGGGCGAATTGGCCCGCGTGTTGGCCGCTGGTGGCGACCCGAAAAAAGTGGTGTTTTCTGGCGTTGGAAAAACCGAAGCGGAAATGCAAGCGGCTTTAAATGCCGGCATCTTTTGTTTTAACGTGGAATCGGCCAGTGAATTGAAGCGGCTCAATCAAGTGGCGCTTAGCATGGGTAAGATTGCACCGGTCTCGTTAAGGGTGAACCCCAATGTGGATGCCAAAACCCACCCTTATATTTCCACTGGTTTAAAAAATAATAAATTTGGCGTGGCTTACGAAGAAGCCTTGGGCATTTATGAGCAAGCAGCCAGCATGCCTGGCATTGCCATTCACGGTGTGGATTGCCACATCGGTTCGCAAATTACCGAACTGTCGCCTTTCTTGGATGCCTTTGATCGCGTCTTGGCCTTGGTGGATGCCTTGGCGGCAAGAGGCATAGCCGTGCAACACATCGATGCCGGTGGCGGCATAGGCATTGCTTATCAAGGCGAAACCCCACCGGAATTTAGTGTGTATGCGGCAGCCATGCGCGCTAAAATCGCCGGTCGTGATATTAAATTGGTGTTTGAGCCAGGTCGGGCATTAGTCGGCAACGCCGGCGTGCTGCTGACTAAAGTGGAGTATTTAAAACACACTGAAGCGAAAAATTTTGCCATAGTCGATGCCGCCATGAACGATTTAATGCGGCCAGCTTTGTACGATGCCTACCATGATATTCAAGCCGTATCGCCACGTGAGGGTGAGGCGACCAACTATGAAATCGTTGGCCCAGTATGCGAAACCGGTGATTTTTTAGGTCACGATAGACGCTTAAATCTGCAAGAGGGCGACGTGTTGGCGATCATGTCGGCCGGCGCCTACGGCATGAGCATGGCTAGCAATTACAACACTAGAGGCCGTGTCGCTGAGGTGATGGTGGATGGCGATGCCTGCCATTTAATTCGCCAGCGCGAGCAAATTAGCGATCTGTTCGCCTTAGAGAAAATCTTGCCTACAGAGGCTTAATCAAAAATAACGGTTTTGTTGGCGTAGAGCAAAATGCGATTTTCGATGTGCCAACGCACGGCTTTAGATAACACCACCCGCTCCAAATCCCGACCTTTTTGGATCAAGTCTTCCACTTGATCGCGGTGCGAGATACGGTCTATGTCTTGCTCAATAATCGGCCCTTCATCCAGCACTTCGGTCACGTAATGCGCGGTCGCGCCTATCAATTTAACCCCACGTTCAAATGCCCTATGGTAGGGCTTGGCGCCGATGAAAGCCGGCAAGAACGAGTGGTGAATGTTGATGATTTGTTTAGGGTAACGCGCGACGAAATCCGCCGATAAAATTTGCATGTAACGCGCCAACACGATGAGGTCAATTTGGTATTGATCAAACAAGGCAAATTGCGCGGCCTCAGCCGCCGCTTTGTTGTCTTTAGTGACCGCGATGTAATGAAAGTCCACGCCGTAAAATTTAGCCAAGGATTCTGTATCGTGATGGTTGCTGATAATAAGCGGTATGTCACAAGCCAGTTCGCCATTTTTATGTCTGTGCAATAAATCGGCTAAGCAATGGTCGTATTGCGACACCATGATGGCCACGCGCAAGGGTTTTTGCGACAGGTTCAATTGCCACTGCATATTAAAGCGCTGAGCAATCGCCGCAAAATGCGCTTCAAAATCATCGGTTGCCAAGCTGAAGCCCACCAAATCCCATTCCACACGCATTAAAAATAAGTTGTTTTCTGCGTCTTGGTGTTGGTCTGCATGCAAAATATTGGCATTGTGTTGGTACAAAAACTCGGCGATAGCAGCAACGATGCCTTTGCTATCCGGGCAGGTGATCAACAAGGTGGCGGTATTTTTACTGGAACTGGTGTTCATTTTTTTTAAGCGGACTCGGGTTCAAATTGACATTAAGCATGTGCAGTTGGGTTAATATGTGCATTATACCTTAAGTTAATTTAACAAATAAAAGTGCGTATGACAGACAGTAAAGCCAGTATGCAAGCATCCGCCGATATCGTATTAGCCAATCCCAGAGGGTTCTGTGCCGGTGTGGACAGAGCCATTATTATTGTTGAGCAAGCCCTAGAGAAATTTGGTGCGCCCATCTACGTGCGTAACGAGGTGGTGCACAACAAATTCGTGGTCGATGGTTTGCGCGCAAAGGGTGCTATTTTCGTCAAAAATCTAGACGAAATTCCAACCGGCAGCACGGTGATATTCAGTGCGCACGGCGTGTCCAAAGCGGTGCGGGCGGAAGCCGAATCGCGTGGCTTGATTGCCTACGATGCGACCTGTCCGCTAGTGACTAAAGTGCACATTGAAGTAGCTAAAATGCGTGATGCCGGCATGGAAATTATCATGATAGGCCACAATGGCCACCCGGAAGTGGAAGGCACCATGGGTCAAATTGAGCCGGGTCAAGTAGAATCCGATTACGATGAGGACGATGAAGTGGTGGCGACCGGCATGTATTTGGTGGAGACGTCGGCCGATGTCGCCCAATTGCAGGTTAAAAACCCAGACAAATTGGCTTTTGTGACGCAAACCACGTTGTCCATGGACGATGCCGCCACGGTGATTGAAGCCTTAAAAGCCAAATACCCCAATATCCACGCGCCCAAAAGCGAAGACATCTGTTACGCCACGCAAAATCGTCAAGACGCGGTCAAGCTGATGGCGAAAGATTGCGATTTGGTGATTATTATTGGTTCGCCGAACAGCTCTAATTCCAACCGTTTGCGAGAAGTGGCGGAGAAGCAAGGCGTAGAAGCCTATTTGGTGGATAACGCCAGCTACCTGCAGGCATCTTGGCTAGTGGGTAAAAAGAAAATTGGCGTTTCTGCCGGTGCCTCCGCGCCAGAAGTGTTGGTCAAGGAAGTCATCAGCCAATTGCAGCACATGGGCGCGCAACAGGTTGAAGAGTTGCAAGGGGTCATAGAGAGCGTGGTTTTTCAGTTGCCAAAAAACCTAACAGCGGCAGCGAGTAAAAAAACCTAATACCACCCCGTGTCATCAAAGTCGCTTTATTAAAAAAATAACAATGTTTAAAACCCCAGTTTCCGCTTTAGTATTGATACATACCGAGGACTTGCAAGTGCTGATTATGGAGCGTGCCGATAAAGCTGGGTTTTGGCAATCGGTGACCGGCAGTTTGGAGGCGGGCGAAACGCCCATGCAGGCAGCCATACGCGAGGTGTTAGAAGAAACCGGTTTGCACGCGGAACGCTACGAGCTGCAAGATTGGCAGGTGGCGAATACCTACGAAATCTACCCGCATTGGCGTTACCGTTATGCGCCTGGGGTCACAAGCAATGTCGAGCACCAGTTTGCCTTGGTCTTGCCTTGCGCCTTGCCCATTCAGTTGGCGCCTGATGAACACCTGCAATACGCCTGGGTGGATTGGCGGGAAGCAGCACAGCGGGTTTTTTCTTGGACCAATGTCGACGCCATAAAAAGATTAGGTGAGCGTCATCAATTATCGTTATAAAATAAGCGCCTGTTTTTATTCTTAAGCAATTTATTAAGCACATTAGTAACCCATATAGCGACTCACCACCATGCAAGTATCCGCGATTAAATTTGATAAATTTCAGGCCAGTCTTGACGAGGATTGCCAGCAGCGCATCGTTACCGCCAAGCAAGCCTTAGGCAAACGCTTGGTTATTTTGGGCCACCATTATCAAAACGAAAGCGTGTATAGGCATGCCGATTACACCGGCGATTCACTCAAGCTATCGCGTTATTGCGAAAGTTTGGATGCCGAGTACATTGTCTTTTTGGGCGTGCATTTCATGGCGGAAGTGGCGGATATCTTGAGCCGTCCAGAGCAGATTGCTATCTTGCCAGACCTGGCCGCCGGTTGCTCCATGGCCGACATGGCGAACTTAGCTAAAGTTGAACGCAGTTACCGTGAGCTGAATAAGGTATTGAATTTTGATGAAGCCATTACGCCCGTAACCTACATCAATTCCGCTGCCGATTTAAAAGCCTTTTGTGGTGAGCACGGCGGCATCGTTTGCACCAGCACCAATGCACCTAAAATTTTAGAGTGGAGTTTTAAACAGCGTGAAAAAGTGTTGTTTTTCCCCGATCAAAATTTAGGCCGTTGGTCTGGCCATCAGATGGGTATTCCGCTCGAACAAATGCCGGTTTGGGATCCGGATTTGCCCATGGGTGGGCTGACCGAAGCGCAAATTAAAAATGCAAAAATCTTGTTATGGAAAGGCCACTGCGCGGTGCATCAAATGTTCCGCTTGCAAAATATCACGCAATTCCGAGCGGCGCACCCCGATGGTTTGGTCATCTCGCACCCGGAAGCGCCATATGAAGTGTGCTTGAATTCGGATTTTGTTGGCTCCACCGAATACATACTGAAAACGGTCAGTGAAGCGCCGGCTAATTCTAAATGGCTAGTGGGCACCGAGCTGAATTTGGTTAACCGTTTGGCCGAGCAAATGAAACCGCAAGGTAAATTGGTGCAATTCATGAGCCATGTGGTGTGCGAGTGTTCCACCATGGCCAGAATCGATCCACAGCATTTGGCTTGGGTGTTAGAAAATCTGCTGCAAGGCCAAGTGGTCAATCAAATTAAAGTGCCTGAGCACGAAGCCAAGCTGGCTAAATTGACTTTAGAGCGCATGCTGGCCGCCTCTTAAAGCCGGCTACTTCAAATCGGTTTAATCCACGACTAAACGTTGCACCACTTTGCCCTGCATTAAGTGCGAGGCTATGATCTCATCGATGTCGTCATTGTCGATGAAGCTGTACCAAATCGCTTGCGGGTAAATCACCATCAAGGGACCGGCATCGCACCTATCCAAGCAGCCGGCGCGGTTAATGCGCACCTGACTTTCGCCACTCAAACCCAAACTTTTCACCCGTGCTTTCATGTAGTCAAACGCCGCTTCCGCGCCTTTGTCCATGCAACAGGCAGCACCCGCTTCGCGTTGGTTTAAACAGAAAAAAACGTGGTGTTGAAAGTGGCTCATGGTGGTGGGTGCTGTAGGTGGGTAAGGCTTAACTATATAAGGCTTTAGTCCCGACTGGCAAGGCTGTCTTCTTTGGTGAAGGTCCACGTGCGGGTAATGCTTAATATATCGATCTCGCTTTGCACGTCATCAGGGAAACGCGCGTAAGGGGCGCCCAGTTCCACGATGTGCTTAGCCGCTTCGTCCAGTAATTTGTGACCTGAGCTGCGGTTGAGCTCTATGGATTCTATGCTGCCGTCGGCATTAATCGATACCGTCATCTGTAATTGCCCGTACAACTTTAAGTTTCTGGCCGCTTCCGGGTAATTTAGATTGCCTATTTTTTCTACTTTTTGCCGCCACGCTTCAACGTATAAAGCGTATTTGTATTCCTTGGTTCTGGCGCCTATGAATTTACGTTTAGGGCGTTTTTGGTAGACGTCTTGTTGCTTGGCAATCAGTGCCTCCAGTCTGTCCATCTCCATGGCTGCTGAAGCCATGTCGTGCACATCGATGGCGCGGGTGGGATTGCTTTGTTGGCCTGTTTGCACTTCTTGTGCGCTGGCTTTTTGCGCTGGTTGCGACTCCACGGCTTTGTTAGCTTGCAATTGCGTCATTAATTCTCGGGCTTGTTTTTCCAAGCTGGCCACGCGTTTTTGGGCTTGGCTCTGTTCGGCTTTTTGCGCCGCCGCTTGCCCGCCTGCTTGGTTTTTTTCTTGCGCCTGAAGCGCCGCTTGGCGTTGACTGCTGGCGGCTAATGCGGATTGCATTTTTCGGTTTTGGTTGGTGTTGCCGCCTCGATCCAGATTGGCTTGCGCCAACACATCGGCTTTTTGCGGTTTGCTATGGGTTTTGGCATTCACTAGACTGACGTCCAGAACCGGCATGCTGTCGGCCATTTTTTTTAAATCGGGACTAAAGTGCACGCTGATTAAAATCACGTGTATGAGCACGGACACATAAATAGCCGTGCGTATCAGCGGCATGGCCTTTAATTTTTCATGCACGCGCCTTAGCAAACGATTACTCAGCGCTGAATTTTGATGCGAGCGCATCCAGTATTTTTTGGTGCACCCCACCAAAGCCACCGTTACTCATGACCAATACCGAGTCACCGCTGGAGGCTGCTGCTACGATGGCGCTGACCATGGAGGCTAAGTTATCGTAGACTTGCGCCTTATGCTGTATCGGTGCCAATGCGGCGCTGGCATCCCAACCTAAATCGGCGCCGTAACAAAATACCAAGTCGGCTTCGCTTAAGCTGGCCGGCAAGGCATTTTTCATGACGCCTAATTTCATGGTGTTAGAGCGCGGCTCCAATACTGCCAAAATGCGTGCTTTGCCAACTTTACTGCGTAAGCCGGCCACGGTGGTGGTGATGGCCGTCGGGTG
Organism: uncultured Methylotenera sp.; assembly: GCA_937957775.1. GTDB lineage: Bacteria > Pseudomonadota > Gammaproteobacteria > Burkholderiales > Methylophilaceae > Methylotenera. The sequence continues at coordinate 8,466 of CALFXV010000238.1, forward strand.
ATGGGCAAAGTCATCGTAGACCGTCACGCCATGCACTTCACCGCGAATTTCCATGCGGCGTTTTACATTTTTAAATTGGCTTAAGGCCTCAATGGCGACTTTTACCGATACGCCAACATGGCGCGCGGCCGCAATGCTTGCTAGGGCATTCATGCGATTGTGTTCGCCCAATAAATCCCATGCCACGTGGCCTTGTTTTTCACCGGCAAACAACACGTCAAAACTGCCGTTGTTTTTTGGGTTGGCTGCTTGCCAATCGCTGTCCAAGCCGAACTGTTCCACCGGCGTCCAGCAGCCTTTAGCGATCACCCGTTGCAGGCTGTCTTCCAAGCCATTGCTCACGACTAAGCCGGCTTGCGGCACGGTGCGGACCAAATGGTGGAATTGTTTTTCTATGGCGGCCAAGTCATCAAAGATGTCGGCATGGTCAAACTCAAGGTTATTTAACACGGCCGTGCGCGGGTGGTAGTGCACAAACTTGGAGCGTTTGTCAAAAAAAGCCGTGTCGTATTCGTCCGCTTCAATCACAAAGAAGGGTGACACGCTGTTTTGGTCTTGTTTCGGTGCTTGCGGCAAGCGGGCGGATACGGCAAAGTTTTGCGGCACGCCGCCAATTAAAAAACCCGGCGCCAGCCCCGCGTATTCTAAGATCCATGCCAGCATCGAGCTGGTGGTGGTTTTGCCATGGGTGCCGGCCACGGCCAACACCCATTTGCCTTGTAAGACGTTTTCTGCCAACCATTGCGGGCCAGAAATATAGGGTAGGCCACGGTTGAGAATTTCTTCCATTAGAGGGTTGCCGCGGCTGATGACGTTGCCTATGACGAAGACATCTGGCTTGAGCTCGGTTTGGCTAGGGTCAAAACCGGTAATCAGTTCTATGCCTTGCGCTTCCAATTGCGTGCTCATGGGGGGGTAGACGTTGGCATCGCAGCCGGTGACTTTATGTCCGGCTTGTTTAGCTAACACGGCTATGCCGCCCATGAAGGTGCCACAAATGCCTAAAATATGAATGTGCATAGCAAAGACCCCCTTAGCTCAAGTTTGGCGCCAACCAGCGCGCTAAATAGTCTTTTGTAAGGCCGCGGCGCTTGGCCATGTCTAGCAATTGGTCCTCACCGATTTTATCCACGCTGAAATACTTGGCCTCGCTATGGGCAAAGTAAAAGCCGGATACCGCCGCGCCTGGGGTCATGGCAAACGATTCGGTTAGATGCATGCCTATGCTATCGCATTGCAAGACTTGGAATACGTCCGGTTTGACCGTGTGGTCTGGGCAAGCCGGGTAACCGGGTGCAGGCCTAATGCCTTGGTATTGCTCTTTGATGAGGGCGGCTTTGTCCAATTTTTCATTGGCCGCGTAACCCCAGAAGTCCACCCGCACACGCTCATGCAGATACTCGGCAAAGGCTTCGGCTAAGCGATCGGCCAGGGCTTTAAGTAATATGCTGCTGTAATCGTCGTGCGCATCTTCGAATTGTTTGATGCGTTTTTCTATGTCCAAGCCTGCGGTGACGGCGAATAAACCGATGTAATCCGGGGTGGCTTTAGGCGCAATGAAGTCGGCTAAGCATTGGTTGGGGCGAGCCACACCGTCTATCACCGGCTTGACGGTTTGCTGGCGCATGCCGTAATAAGTAAAGGCGATGTGTTGGCGGCTGTCGTCGCTGTAAATTTCGATGTCGTCATCGTTCACGCTGTTGGCGGGCATCAAGGCGACCACGCCGTTAGCCGTTAACCAACGGCCGTCTATGATTTTTTTCAGCATGGCTTGGGCTTCAGCAAACAATTTGCTGGCCGTTTGCCCCACCACTTGGTCGGTTAGTATGGCTGGGTAAAATCCGGCTAAATCCCAGGTTTGAAAGAATGGCGTCCAATCGATGTATTGGGCGATCACACTGAGATCAGCGTTTTTGATTTCACGACGGCCGATGAACTTCGGTTTCACTGGCGCATGGCTGCCACTAAACGACAGCTTGGCTTTGTTGGCGCGCGCCTCGGCCAAAGTTAGCAAGGGCGTACCTTTTTTATTGGCATGCTGTTGACGGGCTTTCTCGTAGTCAGCCGCCACTTCGGCTATGTATGCATCGCGGCTGTCCACCGTGAGTAAAGATTGCATGACTGAGACCGAGCGCGAGGCGTCGGCCACGTAAATAATTGGCCCGTCGTAATGCGGGGCAATTTTTACTGCCGTGTGTGCCCGTGAGGTGGTGGCGCCGCCTATCAACAATGGCATTTTCAAGGCTTTGAAATAGGGATCGCGTTGCATTTCTTTGGCGATGTAGGTCATCTCTTCTAAAGACGGCGTAATCAAACCGGACAAGCCTATGATGTCAGCATTTTCGGCTTTGGCCATGGCTAAAATTTCTGCAGCCGGCACCATGACGCCCATGTTAACCACTTCAAAGTTGTTGCACTGCAAGACCACCGACACGATGTTTTTGCCTATGTCGTGCACGTCGCCTTTAACGGTAGCGATGACCATTTTTCCTTTGGGTTTGGCCACCTGGCCGGTGCGTTTTTCGTCGGCGACTTTTTCCGCTTCTATGTACGGAATTAAATGCGCCACCGCTTGTTTCATGACCCGTGCCGACTTGACCACTTGCGGTAAGAACATTTTGCCTTGGCCAAACAAATCGCCCACCACGTTCATGCCGTCCATCAATGGCCCTTCAATAACGTGTATGGGCCGCCCGCCTGCTTCAGCAATGGCGGCGCGGGCTTCTTCGGTGTCCTCGACGATGAACTCGGTGATGCCGTGCACCATGGCATGGCTTAAGCGTTTTGCCACTGGCGTGGGAGATTCGGGTGTGCCGCGCCATTCCAGCGTGGCGGCTTCTTTTTTGCCGCCAGCGACCAAGGTGCCGGCGATTTCTATCATGCGCTCGGTGGCGGCCAAGGGATTGTTTGGGTCGATAGGCCGGTTAAGCACTACGTCTTCAACCCGCGTGCGCAATTCTTCTGGCAGGTCGTCGTAGACGCCCATCATACCGGCATTGACGATGCCCAAGGTCATGCCCGCTTGGATGGCGTGGTATAAAAAGACCGTGTGTATGGCTTCACGCGCCGGGTCGTTGCCCCTAAAGCTGAAGCTGACATTGGATACGCCGCCAGAAATCTTGGCGTGTGGCAGATTTTGTTTAATCCAGCGCGTGGCTTCTATGAAGTCGACCGCGTAATTGTTGTGCTCTTCTATGCCGGTAGCGATGGCGAAAATGTTTGGGTCAAAAATAATGTCTTCAGCAGGAAAACCCACGCCCACCAATAAATCGTAAGCCCGTTGGCAAATTTCTGTTTTACGGGCAAAGGTGTCGGCCTGACCTTTTTCATCAAAGGCCATGACAATGACGGCCGCACCATAACGTTGGCAGAGTTTAGCTTGACGTAAAAATTCCGCCTCGCCCTCTTTCATGGAGATGGAGTTGACGATGGCTTTGCCTTGCACGCATTTCAATCCGGCTTCTATGACGGCCCATTTGCTTGAGTCTATCATGATAGGCACGCGTGCAATGTCGGGCTCGGAGGCGATTAAGTTTAAAAAATGCGTCATGGCTTTGACCGCATCCAACATGCCTTCGTCCATGTTGATGTCTATCACTTGCGCGCCGTTTTCTACTTGTTGGCGCGCCACCGATAAGGCTTCGTCGTATTGCTCGTTAATGATCATGCGCGCAAACGCCTTGCTACCGGTAACGTTGGTGCGCTCGCCAACGTTGACAAATAAGGAGTCGTCGTTAACCACGAACGGCTCTAGCCCAGACAGTTTTAAGCTGATAGGCAAAGCCGGCACCTGGCGAGGTTTAATGGTTTTAATGGCTTGGTATATGGCTTGTATGTGCGCAGGCGTGGTACCGCAACAGCCACCGGCGATATTTAAAAAGCCGCTTTCGGCAAACTCTTTAACCAGGCTGGAAGTCACGTCCGGGGTTTCATCAAAGCCGGTATCCGACATCGGGTTGGGCAGACCGGCGTTTGGGTAAATGCAGACAAAGGTATCGGCGATGTTGGATAACTCTTCCACATAGGGACGCATCAGTGTCGCGCCCAGTGCGCAATTCAGACCTATGGTCAGTGGTTTGGCATGGCGTACTGAATGCCAAAATGCCGTCACGGTTTGCCCTGATAAAATGCGCCCTGAGGCATCCGTAACCGTGCCGGAAATCATGATGGGGAAACGCAAGCCGGATTCTTCAAAGAACTGGTCTATGGCAAACAAAGCCGCTTTGCAGTTTAAGGTATCAAATATGGTTTCCACCATCAAGATGTCGGCGCCGCCTTCCACCAAGGCACGCGTTTGCTCTAAATAAGCCGCCACCAATTCATCAAAGCGGATATTGCGTGCCGCCGGGTCGTTCACGTCCGGTGAAATGCTGGCGGTTTTTGGGGTGGGGCCCAAGGTGCCGGCCACAAAGCGCGGTTTGTCTGGGGTGCTGTATTTTAAGCAGGCGGCCTTAGCCAATTTGGCGGCTTGCACGTTCATCTCGTGCACTAAATGGCCCATGTGGTAGTCGTCTTGAGCGACCGTGGTGGCGCCAAAGGTATTGGTTTCTATGATGTCGGCACCAGCGGCCAAGTACTGCTCGTGTATTTCTTGAATGACGTGCGGCTGGGTTAAAGTTAGCAGCTCGTTATTGCCTTTGACAAACAACTCGCGCTCGCCACTGGGGGCCTTGAAATCGGCAAAACGCGTTCCACGGTAATCCGCCTCGCTCAGCTTGTATTGCTGAATCATGGTGCCCATGGCGCCGTCTAAAATCAGAATGCGCTCAGCTAGTAAATCTCTAAGGGTGTTCTCGGTGGCCGAGACGGGGTTGTGCGACATGGTTAAGTGACAAGTTGTATGGATGCGGCATTATATCATCGGCTAAGCCGGATTTGCCGTCCATGCTTGCTAGTTTAATTGCCGTGCCTGCGGTATTGAATGGCCTCCGCTAAATGCCCAGCTTGGATGTTAGGCTGATCGGCCAAGTCGGCTATGCTGCGCGCCACTTTTAAAATGCGGTGGTAAGCCCGGGCGGATAAATTAAGGCGGGCCATGGCGGTTTTTAGCAAGCTTGTACCCGCCTCATTGATGGCGCAATGGCGTTCAATTTCCGGGTTGTTGAGTAAGTGGTTGGCTTTGCCTTGTCTGTGCATTTGTTTGGCTCTGGCCTTTTCCACTCTGGCTTGGATGGCTTGTGAGTGTTCACTAACGCTGGCATTTAGCAGTTCGTCCTCGGTCAGTGCCGGCACGTTTATGTGCAAATCAATGCGGTCCAATAAGGGCCCAGATAGCTTGCCTCGGTAACGCGCAATTTGATCCGGCGTGCAGCGGCAAGACTGATTGAGGTGGCCTAAATAACCGCACGGGCAAGGGTTCATGGCGGCAATCAATTGGAAGTCGGCTGGAAATTCGGCTTGGCGAGCGGCACGGGAGATAACGATGCGCCCTCTCTCCAGTGGCTCGCGCAACACCTCCAAGACCTTGCGATCGAATTCGGGTAACTCGTCCAAAAATAACACGCCGTGATGCGCCAAGCTGATTTCGCCTGGCCTAGGCACGCTGCCGCCGCCAACCAGTGCCACCGCTGAGGCCGTGTGATGGGGGTTACGATAAGGCCTACGCATCCAGTTTTCTAAAGCAACCACCCCATTTAAAGATAAGAGGGCTGCCGAATCCAAGGCTTCTTGTTCGGTCATGGCCGGCAAGATGCCAACAAAACGGCTCGCCAACATGCTTTTGCCTGTACCAGGCGGGCCGCATAGGAGGACGCTGTGGCCGCCTGCTGCGGCAATTTCTAGGGCGCGTTTAGCCTGGCTTTGCGCTTTTACCTCACTAAAATCCGGGTAGTCTGGCTTGGGCGTATGGATCCTTGCGTCCAATTGGCTTAATAGTGTGTGCCCGCTTAAGTGTGCACACACAGCCAACAAGCTATTGGCTGGGTAAATGATGGCACTGCGCACCAAAGCTGCCTCGGCTGCACTGCTTTGTGGCAGGATAAACGCCCGTTTTTGTGGCGCGGCCGGCGAGGTGGGTGCTGCCATTATGCTTGAGGTCATGGCCAATGCGCCGCGCACGGGTCTTAGTTCACCGGTTAATGCCAGCTCGCCGGCAAATTCGTAGTTGTCTAAATCGTTGCTGGGTATTTGGCCGGAGGCGGCCAGTATGCCAAGGGCAATGGGCAAGTCATAGCGACCGCTTTCCTTAGGCAAGTCAGCCGGTGCCAGATTAACCGTGATGCGGCGTGCGGGGAATTCAAATTGCGCAGTTTGTAGGGCGGCGCGAACCCGGTCTTTGCTTTCTTTAACCTCGGTTTCAGCCAAACCGACTATGGTGAAGCTGGGTAAGCCGTTGGCTAGGTGCACCTCCACCGCCACCGCCGGCGCATCCATGCCGCTTAATGCGCGACTG
>CALFXV010000239.1 GCA_937957775.1 uncultured Methylotenera sp.
GCATAGTCGCGGCCACCAAGTCTTCGTTAGCCTGCAGCACGATTTATTTTTGCGTCATGGACAGGCCAAACTGGTCGCTAAGTCATGGGCATTTAATGGGGCTACGGCAGTTTTGGGCGAAAGCCATGAAAGCCTGCCGATTGCTTTTGACGCCGTCATCATGCGTAAAGACCCGCCGTTTGATAACGAGTATTTATACAGCACGTATTTATTGGAAATCGCCGCCAATCAAGGGGCTAAGGTCTACAACAACCCAAGCGCCATGCGCAATTGGAACGAAAAATTGTCGGTAACGCGATTCATCGACTTGGCGCCGGCCAGCTTGGTCACCGCCAACAATGCCTTGCTGCGTGAGTTTTTGCAGGAGCAACAAGACATCGTGGTGAAGCCATTGGATGGCATGGGCGGCAGCAGTGTATTTAGATTAAAAACCAAGGACCCCAATTTAGGCGTGATCTTGGAAACCATCACCGATTTTGGCCGCCGTACCATCATGGCGCAACGCTATTTGCCGGAAATTTTACAAGGCGACAAGCGCATCATCATGATAGACGGCGAGCCCTTGCCTTATGCCTTAGCCCGCATTCCCATGGCGGGCGAAACGCGTGGCAATTTGGCGGCCGGTGGCACCGGTGTGGCTCAAGCCTTAAGCCAACGGGATTTAAGCATAGCCCGTACGGTGGGCCCAGTCTTAAAACAAGCCGGCTTGTTTTTTGTGGGACTAGACGTGATAGGCGAGTATTTAACCGAAATCAACGTCACCAGCCCCACCGGCATGGTGGAAATTGCCCAGCAAACCGATTGCCGGCCAGCTGCCGTATTCATGGATGCCTTAGAGCGGCAGACCTAGCATGCGCTATTTAGCCTTGCTGTTAAGCCTGTTGCTATGCGGCTGTTTTAAGGCACCGCTCTACCATAGCCAGAGCTATGTGTTTGGCACCTTGGTCGATATCAGCATTTACGGTGAGACCGATCAGCGTGCAGCGACGCTGGCCAATCATCTGCAGCAGGATTTGCAAAATTTACACCGTAGCTTGCATGCATGGAAGCCCGCGTCGGCGAATCAATTAAGTGAACTGGGGCAAGTAAATGCCGCCTTTGCGCAAGGCCGCAGCTTGACTGTGGCCCCCTACTTAGCGGCCATGCTAGTGGAAGCCCAGCAATTGTCCTTGCAATCCGACGGCTTGTTTAATCCGGCGCTAGGCCATTTAATTGGTACTTGGGGGTTTCAGCGCGATGAATTTAGTGCCCAGCCCATTGCCACGCTAGCCATTCAAAAATGGCGGGATGCTAAGCCGAGCATGACTGACATCATCATAGAGGGCGAGCGCATACGCAGCAAAAATAGCGCAGTGAAATTGGATTTAGGCGGCTACGCCAAAGGCTATGCCTTGGATAGGGCAGTGGCTTATTTGCGCCAGCAAGGCGTGCAGCATGCCTTGATTAATATAGGCGGCAACATCATCGCCATGGGTCAGCACGGCGATCAGCCTTGGCGTGTTGGCATACAGCACCCGCGTTTGCCCAATGCCATGGCCACCTTGGATTTGCCCGATGGTTGGGCGATAGGCACGTCGGGGGATTACCAGCGCTACTTCATGTTAGACGGTCAACGCTATTGCCATATTATTGATCCGCGCACCGGCTACCCAGCCAAGCACATGCAATCGGTCACCGTGTTGGTGCCACCGCAAGCCGTTGGCAAGGCGGGTGCAGGGGTGTTGTCGGACGTTACCAGCAAACCCATATTCATCGCCGGGGTGGCGCAGAGCGAGCACTACGCACAAGTTTTTGCTATTCAAGATTACCTATTGATAGACGACACTGCTGCGGCCTATGTCAGCAGCAGTCTAGCCAAAAAACTGCATTGGTTGGCCAAGCCAGCTAAGCTCACCACCATCAGTCAGCATGCTCAACTTTAAATCTTTACATAACCACTTATTGCTAGGCGATTGGCTGGTGTTGTTGCTGGCGGCGCTATTGGTCTGTCTGTCTTTCCTAAGCTTGTGGCAGAATGCGCCGGCCGCCAAAGTACAGATTAGCCTGGCCGATAAAGTTTACGGCACCTACAGCCTTAACCAAGCACGCGAGATTCATGTGCGCGGCCCTTTGGGTGAGGCGGTGATCCAGATTGCCAAGGGCAAAGCACGCTTTGCTAAATCGCCTTGCAGCAGCCAATATTGCGTGCATCAAGGTTGGCTGAGTAAAGCCGGCCAAGTGGCCATATGCATACCCAATCAAATCAGTTTAGCGCTAGTGGGCGAGGCCAAACCCTATGACACGCTCAATTATTAGGGTGGATTAGAGCGGTGCTAAAACATTTCCAACCCAGCCTAGAGGATCACCGCATTGCCAAGTTAGCGGCGTTTGCCATTGCCTTACACATGCTAGAAGCGGTTGTGCCCTCACCCTTGCCTGGCGTTAAGCCTGGCATCGCCAACATCGTGACTTTGTACGTGATGTATCAATACGGTTTTGCTATGGCGGCCTGGGTCAGTCTATTGCGGGTGCTGGCCAGCAGCTTGCTATTAGGCCAGTTTTTATCACCCGGTTTTGCCTTGAGTTTGGCTGGTGCCGGTTTAAGTTTGGCGAGCCTGTATGCAGGGATGCAATTGCCTAAAAGATGGTTTGGCCCGGTTAGCCTAAGTGTCTTAGCGGCCTTTGCCCACATTGCCGGGCAATTGCTGGTGGTGCGCTTTTGGCTGATACCGCACGCCGGTGTGGCCTATTTGGTGCCGGTGTTTGCAGTCGCTGCGTTGTTCTTCGGCACCATCAATGGGCTGATCACCGCACAATTACTCAAGCCTAATGCGCATTAACGAATCAACTCGCGCCAACTAGCGCGTTTTCCAAGAAAGCTAGGGGAATCAGCAAAGCGGGCATTCGGATCCAGTTGTGGGGTAGGGTTGTCGTCACTCGTGTAATTTAATATAGGTTTGCCGCCGGTATAAAGCAAATTGATGCCCACTGGCGCGGCGCCGATTTTTGTGCCCATGTTTCTGGTGACCTCACTGGGGACGGGACCACCGGTTTTGGCCTGTATGTAGTTTAGCCAGCCGTAGCCGGTAGGGGTGCATTCGGCTGTGGAGGGCACCATGGTCGGCACGATCAAGGTACCGGCTGCCAATTTAGCCGTCACAACTTGGCGTTCACCTCTGTCCGGCAGATCAATTAACCAGCCATTGCCCTCAACATGAAACGCGTTGGTTAGAGTCGGAACGCCCTCACGCTCATTGCCGGCTGCGTTATTGGTTATGCTGCGTGTCGTCAAGTTAGTACGGCTCAATGTCACCGATCCGTCCTTAATGCCATACAAAGTTTGCCTTTGCACGGTGACGGTATCGCTGAGCTCTAAGTATTTACCCGTGCCGATAAAGACCACCCTATTGCCATTAATGTTGGCTAATTCTGGTCGCGCGGTGATGGCTTGGGCCTTGCCATCGGGGTCGGTTAATCTGGCCAGTAACAGAGGGTTGGCGGTGTTGTCTGTGGCCGTGTTGCCAGCCGTATCAATTTTAAAACGCCATAAGTTGCCCAACAAATCACCGCCGTAGACGTAATCGGCCTGGTTGTTTTCGCTAGGGCGCGCAACGAAGGCGCTGATTTTAGCCAGACCAACCGGCGCGCTAGCTGTGCCCACGGGGGTGGAAATTTTACCATCGGTTATCAGGGTGCCACTAATGGCATTTAGCACAAACAAATGCCCCTTGCCGCTGGTGTTGTTATAGCCGGAGCTGAGCACCACCACCCATCTTCCGTCGCGCAGCTTGGTGATCACTGGGTTGCCAAAACTGTAACCTAAATCTGCGTCGTCTTGGGTGTCAAATTCCCAGAGTAAACGCGGTTCATCATTGGTCACATCCAAGGCGTAAAAGCCTTGACCGCCCTGACCCAATCCGCCAACCAGTATGGTTTTCCAATCGCTTGCTGCGCTGCATGTGCCGCTGCAAACGTCTGAAATTGTTGTGCTGCCGTTTACAAAGTTTTGGTGGTTGCTGGCATAGCGCTCATCGGCTAGATTCCATAGCTTAGACAGAAGCATGCTGGGAACGTAGGCCCAACGCTCTGTGCCGTCATCGGCATTAAATGCATGCAACATGCCGTCGTTAGCGCCCACGTAAACGCTTTTGCTGCGGGTCGCTTTGGTTGTTTTAAAAGCACTGTAACTGCTTTCTAAATAATTAAAATTGGGTGCGCCCACGTAAACGGCAGCCGACTCGCTAATGTCACCCAAGGTGGCATCGCGCCCACGAAATACCCGATTATCAGCCGTGGGGTTGTTGTCCTTGTTTTCATGCAGGCTGCGGCCGCGCAGGTAATTAACCAAATTGGCTTCTTTGGCTAAGCCTTTTTGGGGGGTGGTGTATCCATTCCATTGACTCAATCTACCAGCGTCACTTAAATAAGGGGTTTGAAAATAAGCTTTTTGTGCGGTGGTTAAATTGGCGTAATCGAAAAGGACCAAGCTATTGTTGGCGTTGGTGTATATGATTCTGCTGTCCGCACTGGCGCCAGTAAATTTAGCGCGCATCACGCCCTTGCAAGCCCCGCTGATTTCCAAGGCCGGCGTAAATGCGGTGGTGCCCGTTGGCGCACAGTAATAGCGTCTTTTTCTTTTCGTGTCGGTGGGGTCGGTGGGGTCGTCGCCGATGGTGTAGATTTGTTTGGGTGCAAGGCAGGCTTCAGCTGTGATGTCTTCCACACACCATTTAGCGGTTTTGCTGATTTGAGCGGTCGCAGGGTCGATGTTGCGCGACTCCAAATTGCCGGTCCAGGCCTGGGACGTATAGCTGCCGATAAACGCGCTATTGTTGCCGGCCACGGGATTTAGCGTACTGGTGGCGGCCGCGCTGCCGACGCTGGAGCGCGCGTAAATCTCGGACAGGGCGCTGCTTAAACCTTCAACTAATTGCTGGGGATTTTGCGCACTAAAATAGGTGCCGTTGCCGTTCACCGCCGCGTGCCATAAATCGTCTATGCGCTCGCCGCAATAATCACTGCAATGAAAAGGACTTTCCCATTTCGCTGTACCACGGCCCATTTTTATGTCGTAATAATCGCCTGATGCCGCTGTTTTGTAATCATCCGAATGCAGCAAGGTACCGTTGATGCCCAGTCCTAGGGTAAAGGTGGTCATGTTTTGTTTGAGCCTGCTGGTGCTGGTGCCACAGACATTCGCCCCAACCGAATTGGTACAATTATTTAAAGCGTCGGTTCTTAAATCGGTGTCGTAATAAAATTTAGCGACGTCCGCCAAGGTGTTTTCAGCCACCTCCCCTTCGCGCAGCGGTAAGGGCACAGCGGTTCCGTCATCCAGATTGCCCACTTTGACGTTGCCCAAGCCGTACGGCCCAAACGTGGCGTTCTCCGGTTGGTCCCCCGCTATGCCATCTTCAGTACCATTCCAATAACCATCGGTGGTTAACAGGGCAAAATTGGCTTGGCAAGCGTGTTGCACCGGGTCGCTAATGCCAGTAATTTTGTGTGCATAAATTTTACCGGCTCTGGCTAGGGCGCCGCGCAACGGCGTGAAATGCAAGGCGTCCGTGTATGTGTGCCTACTGCCGCCAGGGTAGGTGTATGTCATTTTAAGTGCGGGTTGTGTTTTAAACAATCGGTCATAAAAAGCTTGTTTTTGGTTGGCGCTAAAGGTATCTATGGACAGGAATTTATTGGGAGAAGATAGGTTGGTTGCGTATTCGTTTGTGCCATCGTAATTGATGACATTAAAGCCAACTCGGTAACGGCTGTCTATCGATGAAAAAGCCAAGCTGGTTGTGGTTTTCATGGCTTGCAAACGGGTGCGGTAATAACTGTGCCAGTTAGCAAAATTGGTCATTTCCTCATTGTAAGTACACCTAATACCAGTGCAATCGGTGCGGTTGGCCGTTTTAGGGTAGGTGTTGCCCGACACGATATCGGTTAGGACGAACGAGCCCCTGACGGGGCCGCGTATCGCATGCGTGGTAGTGGGTGCTTCGGCTATGATGCAATCGTCACGAGCGGCTGTTTTACAGAAATCGCCACCGCGACCGGGGAAGCGTATGCCACTCACTCTGTGGGTTGAGTCTAGCGTGGCTTGGCACACGCCGTTGGCTGGTATGGTGGGTAGGTGGCGGTACCCTGGCTGTCGCAAAAGCGCACTTTGGCAGGGTAGATATAAGCCCCACTGGGCACGGCGCTGATAATGCATTGGTCTAACTTTTTAGAATTGCAATACTCACCGGCTTGCAAGGTATAGTACCTGGCTTTGCCCGTTGCAGTTAAATCAGTGGTTTGAAAGTCGATGGTTTGAAAAGCATCGTCCTTCGCCGCTTGCCATTCGGCTAAGGTATCCAAGCTTTCCATGCTGCTGCCATCGGCGTTTTTGGCCGGTAGATAGCGTATCGCTGGGTTGTAATAAAGCGCATTAAAATCGCTGCTAAAAAAGGCTTTTTGAAACCCGCAGGCTGCGTCCCAATTGCCATCACTGCTGTTGTGACAGAAATCCGCACCCACCCAATCGGGCATGTAGCTATTGGTCATGCTAAAAGAATCGTCAAAGATAAACATGACATTGGGTTTGGCCGCACTGCCACTGGCGTTTATTAAAGGGTAATTGAGCAAATCAAGCGCTTGCGCCTTGGTGGGCAGAATCAGAATGAAAAAAGAATAGATAAAAATAACGATAAGGTGGCGGTAGTGTTTCATGGCGGTTCCTAATAAACAAAGGCCTGGCTGTAAGTGACGGTATTTTTTGGCCCCGTTACCTTGGTGGTGATGCGGTACAACAGCGCGCCAGTTGGTTCACCTAAACAGGGATTGGATAAATCGCAATTGCTTTTGGAGTTTGTATCCTCACCTGCCGGGCCATACAAACAATGCGAGGTGTCAGCGGCACCGGTGTTTTTGCACATGCGTTGGATGATGTACTTGATGGTGTTGCCGCTACCATCTATGCCGGCGTCGGTGATGTTGTTGCCGGTTGCAAACTTAGCGTTACTGCTGTCAGCTAAGGTTTTTGCATCGCCTGCAGAAGTGGCGTAATAGCCCTGAGTATTTAGATCTGCATTCAGATCTGCTTTTGGATCTGCATTTGGATCTGTATTTGGAACGGATTGATTTTTTAACCAGCCAAGGGCGGTTTCCACGCCGCTGTCGGAGGAAATCAAAGCGCTTTGTTTGAAACTTAAATTGCCGGCTATCATGGTGTTCGTGTCCACTGAACGTATCAATGCTACCGCCGCCAAAGACATCACAATCAAGGCAATCAAGGCGATAAACAGCACCACTCCAGCTTGCTTAGCATGGCGGGAGTTAATGTTTAAAGGTGAGTTGTGTTTAGTCATGAGAATCTAACTGGCAAGCGCATCCTTAGCCCAAACGACATTGCGTAAAGGAATGATCGTGGTGAACACGCGGTAACGGTATTGTTGCCAGTTGCTTTGATTGGACAGGTCGATGGTCGGTGCTGGGCTCTCGCTAGTGCCCGTCCAGGTACACAAGCCGGGGTGGGCTGTGCTGCAAGGGTAGCTGACGGTTTCCTTTTCCAGTAAGCCATTGCGCGCCACAATCGCTACTCGAATGGCTTTAATGAGTTTGCGGTTGGCATTATTGGGGTTGCTCCAAGTCTCACCGGTCGCGTTAACCCACCGTACAATGGTGTTGTTATTCTCGCCTGTGCTATCGGGTGGATCAGCAATGCCATATTGCGCTTGCAAATTCACTATTTCGACCACGTTAGGTAAATTGGAGCCATTTTCACTGCGCACTAATTGATTGGCGTTATTGATGCTGTAACTAACGGCTTTCCATGTACCTAAACAAGATAAGCTGGCATCTGGGTTGATGGTGGCGGCACTTGGTTTGTTGAGGGTGATTTCGGTTGTGCCGGTTAAGCTTGTGACGCCGGTTTGCATGAATAAGCAGTCGGTGCCTTTGCTAATAATGACGCTGTCGTTCAGCTTGCAGGCCGTATTATTAAGCACCAATACTACGTTACCGGAATTAACCGTGCTGATGGTGGCGGGTGAGCCTCCGGCATCGGCCGTGCCATAGCGCACCGTTAGGGTGTCGCTGGCTGCCCCCCCCATCGGTGATGCTTACTGGCGAAATATTGGTTCCGGATGGGGTGAGCGTGGTGCATTGCAGCGGCGAGTTACTGCTTGAAAAAATGGGCAAGGCAAAGCCAGCCAATTGCACATCGCGCTGCAAGTTGTAAAGCGCGATGTGGCCGTTGGTTTGCGCATCGGCGCTGCCTGA
>CALFXV010000240.1 GCA_937957775.1 uncultured Methylotenera sp.
AGGTTCTGGCCCTGCCGGCTACTCCGCTGCGGTTTACGCAGCGCGCGCCAACCTCAACCCCGTTTTAATTACCGGCATCGCGCAAGGCGGTCAATTAATGACCACCATCGAAGTGGACAATTGGCCTGCTGATGCCGATGGCGTGCAAGGCCCTGAATTGATGGCGCGCTTTCAAAAGCACGCAGAACGCTTCAATACAGAAATGGTGTTTGATCACATACACACCACGCATTTAAATGAAAAACCCATACGCCTAGTCGGCGACAGCGGCGAATACACTTGCGATGCCTTAATCATTGCAACCGGCGCCTCAGCCAAATACCTAGGACTGCCTAGCGAAGAAAAGTTTAGCGGTAAAGGCGTGTCTGCCTGCGCCACCTGCGACGGCTTTTTTTACCGCAATCAACCGGTAGCGGTGATTGGTGGCGGCAACACCGCCGTCGAAGAAGCCTTGTATTTATCCAACATCGCCAGCAAGGTCACCTTGGTGCACAGACGCGATAAATTTAAAGCCGAAGCGATCTTGATCGACAAATTACACGAGCGCGTGGCCGAAGGTAAAATCGTTTTAGAAACCCACCAAACGCTAGCTGAAGTGTTGGGCGACGACAGCGGCGTAACCGGCATGCGTATAAAAAACGTAAACGATGGCAGCAGCAAAGACATCGCCTTAATGGGCGTGTTCATTGCCATCGGCCACAAGCCCAACACCGATATTTTTGCTGGCCAACTGGACATGGAAGGCGGCTACATCGTCACGCAAATGGGTCGCGCCGGCAATGCCACGGCCACCAGCGTGCCTGGCGTGTTTGCTGCGGGCGACGTGCAAGACCACATCTACCGCCAAGCCATCACCAGTGCCGGCAGCGGTTGCATGGCGGCCTTGGATGCAGAGCGCTATTTAGACCACTTAAAGTAAGTGCCTAAGGGCGATTTAACTATCGTCAATAAATCAAGTATATGGGTAGTGCAGTGGCGCAATCAGACGACGACTCAGCGGAATTATTTTCACTTGCGGTGCAAGACGTTAGGCCGCTGAGCGTGCCTGTGCGAGCCGTGCACCAAGCTAAAAAACCCAAGCCCATCCCCAAGCAATTCCTGCGCGACGAACAACAAGCATTGGTGGACTCCCTGTCTGACCATTACATCCCTGCCTACGAATTGGAGACGGGTGAAGAGCTTTTGTATTTACGTGACGGCCACACCCCAGACATCTTAAGAAAACTGCGCAAAGGCAAATGGGTGGTGCAAGCCCACGTGGATTTGCATGGCTTAATCAGTGACGAGGCAAGGTTGCTGGTCTCTAACTTCATCAGCGATTGTAAAAAACGTGGCATACGCTGCGTGCGCATCGTGCACGGCAAGGGCTTGGGCTCACGCAATCGCGAACCCATACTTAAGCATAAATTGCGTGGTTGGTTGATGCAAAAAGACGAGGTGATCGCCTACGCGGAAGCCAAAAAACAAGACGGTGGCAGCGGCGCCGTGATTGTCTTACTCAAGGCCTAATCTTTTGTTTCTTACTGCCAGTAGCCGAATTAAATTCGATTATGCCTGAGATGCTGTCCACTCGAACCAAACTTTTCAATCGATCCACTCCGACTTTTGGAAAGGTATCTTTACTTTAAACTTTTAGCTTTTCAAAAGGCATCGAACTTAGATAGCATTAATATGGAAATTTAATGGCCATTAGAGTTACGTTCAGCACAACCCTCCCTCATGTCTAATTTAGGGTCGTACACCAATTCAATCTTTTCATTCTCAAACTTAATGGCATTGGCAGATTTGATTCGACAATCTAAATATTGGATGGGTGTTATATGCGCGTAATGATTTGATGTGTCAGCAGAGCAGCCGGTCAAAAGTGTAATAGCCATCATTACAAATATTTTTTGCAAATTGAATCGCATCATTGCCCTCTCATTTTCTAAACTCAATGTTGGTCAGCAACAGAAAAATACTCGGAGAAACAAATTGGGTTAGTTCAGCAAAAATTAATCAATGCTTATAAGCCCAAATTTCAATCTACATAAATAAGCATGATGTCGAATCCCACGTTAATGGGATAGGCGTATGGGGATGAGCGTGTGCGTTTTAGGAGATACTGGCGCTTTAATTGCCATTGAGAACGATGGATGCTCTACTGTCAAAAGAACCGAAATGCTCGAAGCACTTAACACTTTCTGTCTAACTAAAACGTTAAGCCCCGGCAAGTTTTTACTTAATTAGATTGTATTTTCTGGCAATATTTACCGTTTTAAGGGCGTTTGTGGTGCCCAATTTAGAAAAAATGGATTTTTTATGGTGTGCTACGGTGTGAATTGAAAGCTGAAGTATCACTGATATTTCAGGTCCGGATAGACCATTAGAAAGATGCGTTAGAATTTCAAGCTCTCGCTTTGTTAAAGCTAAATTTGATTGAATGTAATCAACAGGTGAACATGCCGTAAAAGGTTCGTCGTTTTTATGATCCATCAATAATGTAACGTCTGTGCAGGAACCAATGTAGCCTTCAAATAGCCCGTTATTAAAACGAGGGCTTCCAACATCGTCAATCCATCGGTACACCCCATCGT
>CALFXV010000241.1 GCA_937957775.1 uncultured Methylotenera sp.
ATTAATCTGGACCAGTTAAGCGCCTAAGCTATGAGTCACGTTTACTTTGATCACAATGCCACCACGCAGATAGATGCTCGCGTTTTAGACGCCATGCTGCCGTGGATGAGCGCTCAAAGTGGCAACCCGAGCAGCCGCCATCAATTTGGCCGTGCCGCCCGTGAAGCGGTGGCGCAAGCACGCCAGCAAGTGGCCCGTGCCTGCGGCGCGCAAGCCTCGCAAGTGGTGTTTACTGCCAGCGGCACCGAAGCCAACAACCTGGCCATTAAAGGCCTGGCTGATTACGTGCCTAGTGGGCAAATTTTAAGCAGCGCGGTCGAGCACCCATGTGTGACGCGCTCGGCCATGGCCATGCGCGCATTCGGTCACACCAGCAATAGCATACCGGTGGACAGCCATGGCAAAGTCGATGTCGCTGAAATGAAAGCGCAATTGAGCCAAGCCACCAGTTTGGTGTCGGTCATGCTGGCCAACAACGAAACCGGCGTGCTGCAGGATGTGGCAGAACTGGCCGAAATAGCCCGAGCGCATGGCAGCTTGGTGCACACAGACGCGGTGCAAGCCCTAGGAAAAATAAAATTAAATTTTAATGATTTGAACGTGCATGCCATGACGGTTTCCAGCCACAAACTGCATGGCCCACAAGGTGCCGCCGCCCTTATATTAGATAAGCGTGTGGACATACAGCCCTTGTTGCACGGCGGCGGGCAAGAGCGCGGTTTGCGCAGTGGCACAGAAAATGTGGCGGCGATAGTGGGCTTTGGCCTGGCCTGCGAACTGGCTAGCCAACAATTGGCCGACTACCAAGGCCATACCTTAAGCCTTAGAACGCAATTTGAAGCAGGCTTGGCGAGCATGAACGCAAGCATTTTTGGCGCGCAGTCGACCCGCTTGAGCAACACCAGCTTTTTTGCCGTGGATGGCATAGAAGGTGAAACTTTGGTCGTGGCCTTGGATCGTAAAGGCTATGCGGTTGCCAGTGGTTCAGCCTGCTCCAGCGATAGCACCGAACCCAGCGCCGTGTTGTTGGCCATGGGCGTGCAAGAAGAGTTAGCTCGGGGCGCCGTGCGAGTCAGTTTAGGAACACAAAATAGCGCGCAGCAAGTAGCCAATTTTTTACAGCAATTGCAACAAGAAGTTTTACGGTTAAAACAATTAAGCGCGATGGCGGCTTAATGTTGAACTCAACAGCAATCTTAAATTAACACCAGTTAAGGATAAATCAACGCATGTCAGCAACAGTAGAAATGCCAGTAGTCAGCCGATCCGAAGAGGGTTTGTACCCAATCTATTTGGATTACTCGGCCACCACGCCGGTCGACCCACGCGTAGCCGCAAAAATGATTCCCTACATTAGTGAGCATTTCGGCAACCCAGCCTCACGCAGCCACCCCTACGGTTGGACTGCAGAAAAAGCCGTGGAAAATGCCAGGTTAGAAGTCGCCAAGTTGGTCGGCGCCGACCCGCGCGAAATCGTCTGGACTTCTGGCGCGACCGAGTCCAATAACTTGGCCATCAAGGGCGCAGCGAATTTTTACAGCGAAAAAGGCAAGCACTTGATCACCCTCACCACCGAGCACAAAGCGGTGATCGATCCTATGCGCGATTTGGAACGCCAAGGTTTTAGCGCCACTTATTTGGACCCGGAGCCAAACGGCTTACTGGACATAGCCAAATTAAAAGCGGCGATACGCCCAGATACCGTATTGGTGTCGGTGATGATGGTAAACAACGAAATCGGCGTGATCCAAGACATCGTGGCAATCGGCAACTTATGCCGTGAAAATGGCATTATTTTTCATGTGGACGCGGCCCAAGCCACCGGTAAAGTGGCGATCGATTTGGAGCAATTGCCAGTCGATTTAATGAGCTTCTGTGCGCACAAAACATACGGCCCTAAAGGCATAGGCGCGTTGTACGTGCGCCGTAAACCGCGTATCCGTATTGAAGCGCAAATGCACGGTGGCGGCCACGAACGCGGCATGCGTTCAGGCACCCTAGCCACGCACCAAATTGTCGGCATGGGCGAAGCGTTCCGATTGGCGCGCGAAGAAATGGTGGAAGAAAACACCCGCATCCGCCGCTTACGTGACAAATTGCTAAACGGCCTACAAAGCATGGAAGAGGTGTACGTGAACGGCGATTTAGAGCACCGCGTGCCGCACAACTTGAACATCAGTTTCAACTACGTGGAAGGCGAATCCCTGATCATGGCAGTAAAAGGCATCGCCGTTTCCAGTGGTTCGGCCTGTACTTCAGCCAGCTTGGAGCCCAGCTACGTGCTGCGTGCACTAGGTCGCTCAGACGAATTAGCACACAGCTCTATCCGCTTCTCCATCGGCCGCTTCACCACCGACGCGGACGTGGACTACACCATCAATTTAATGAAAAGTAAAATTGATAAATTAAGAGAATTGTCTCCACTGTGGGAAATGTTTAAAGACGGCATTGACCTTAGCAAGGTCCAATGGGCAGCGCATTAATCAGATAAGAGTTTAAGAAGTTTAATAGTTATAGGCATTAAGAATAAGCAATGATTTTCTAGCTTATTCTTAATGGAACAGGAGAATTAAAATGGCATATTCAGACAAAGTTTTAGACCACTACGAAAACCCACGCAACGTAGGCACTTTGGATAAGAACGACCCCAATGTCGGTACCGGCATGGTAGGCGCACCGGCTTGCGGTGACGTAATGAAATTAATGATTAAAGTCAGCGACGACGGCATCATTGAAGACGCAAAATTTAAAACCTACGGTTGCGGTTCGGCTATCGCCTCAAGCTCCTTGGTGACCGAATGGTTAAAAGGCAAAACCATAGACCAAGCTTACGCCATTAAAAACTCAGCGATTGCCGAAGAGTTGGCTTTGCCACCGGTCAAAATTCACTGCTCAGTATTGGCTGAAGACGCCATTAAAGCCGCTGTAGCGGACATCAAGGCCAAACAAGCGGCCAAAGAGGCAGCGTAAATGGCCATTACCTTAACGGCCACGGCTGCCGATCGCGTGGAAAAATTCTTAGCCAACCGTGGCAAAGGCTTGGGCCTGCGCTTGGGCGTTAAGACCACCGGTTGCTCAGGCATGGCTTACACCTTGGAATTTGTCGATGCCCTCAACGAGGAGGACACCATGTTTGAAAGCCACGGCGTGAAAATCATCGTTGACCCAAAAAGCTTGGTGTACATCGATGGCACCGAATTGGACTTCAGCAAGGAAGGCCTTAACGAGGGCTTTAAATTTAACAACCCCAACGTCAAAGACGAATGCGGTTGCGGTGAAAGCTTCACAGTGTGAGTTTGAATTATTTTCAATTGTTTGAATTACCAGAAACCTTTGCCCTCACGCTAAGCGCTCTGGAGACACCCTACCGACGTATCCAAGCCAGCGCTCACCCTGATCGATTTGTCACGGGCACGCCGACCGAACAACGCCAGTCCATGCAATTGGCCACACTGGCGAACGAAGCTTTCCTCACCTTAAAAAACCCAGCAAAACGGGCAGAATACTTGCTGGGCCTCAAAGGCATAGACAGCTTGAATGACAGCAACACCAGTATGCCGGCTGACTTTTTAATGCAGCAAATGGCGTGGCGAGAAGCCCTAGAAGACGCCAGCATGGCTAAAGACACGGCTGCCTTAGATAGCCTGTTTGATGAGATGCAAGCCGAAGCCAATCGCCTAACAACCGTGCTGACGGATTTAATTGACAGCAAAAAAGACTACCCGGCAGCCAGTGAAACCACCCGCAAACTGGTTTTTATTGATAAAGTGTGCGCAGACATACAACAGGCCATCGAGCGCCTGGATTAAACGACTTTTCTCCAAAAAATTAACGATCAGCAATGGCATTATTACAAATCTCCGAACCCGGGCAATCCGCTGCACCCCACCAACACAAGTTGGCAATAGGCATTGATTTGGGCACCACCAATTCCTTGGTGGCAACGGTTAAAAGCGGCATGGCCACGGTCTTACAAGACGAGCACGGTCATGCCTTATTGCCATCGGTAGTACGTTACATGCCAGATGGCACTGTGGTGGTCGGCCACGACGCACAAGCCCAGCAAAGCGTGGACCCCGCCAACACCATCGCCTCAGCCAAACGCTTTATGGGCCGCGCTTTAAGCGACATTGCCGATCGTGCGCACATCCCCTACCATTTTGTTGATAGCACCGAACAAGCAGGCTTGTTGCAGTTAAAAACCCGCGCCGGCCTTAAAACGCCGATCGAGATTTCGGCAGAAATATTAAAAACCCTCAAGGCCAGAGCTGAAAAATCCTTAGGCATCCCAGCCGGCAGCGACGAATTAACCGGTGCCGTGATTACCGTGCCGGCTTATTTTGATGATGCCCAGCGCCAAGCGACCAAAGATGCCGCTCGCCTAGCCGGACTCAATGTGTTGCGCTTACTCAATGAACCGACGGCCGCAGCCGTGGCTTATGGCCTAGACAATGCCGCCGAAGGCACTTTTGTGATTTACGATTTGGGTGGCGGCACCTTTGATGTGTCCATCCTTAAACTTACCCAAGGCGTGTTTGAAGTGCTGGCCACCAATGGCGATTCAGCATTAGGCGGCGACGATTTTGATCACCGCATTTATTGCTGGGTGCTGGACACGATACGCGAGTCTAGCCCACATTTCACCCCGCTTAGCGAAGAAGATACGCGCTTATTATTGACCAAAGCCCGTCAAGCCAAAGAGTGGCTGACCGATAACCACGAGGCGCAAATCGTCTGCCGTTTAAGCAACGGCGTGCTGGTCGACGTCACCTTAAGCGCCAACGAATTCGTCGCCCTCACTGAGCAATTGGTGCAAAAAACCTTAAGCCCAACACGCAAAGCCATGCGCGATGCGCAATTGAATTTGGACGACATAAAAGGCGTCGTGTTAGTCGGCGGCGCCACGCGCATGCCGCAAGTGCGTTTGGCGGTTGAAGCTTACTTTAAGCAAACCCCACTGACCAATCTTGATCCGGACAAAGTCGTGGCCTTGGGTGCGGCCATACAGGCCAACACCTTAGTTGGCAACCGCAGCGACCACGATTTATTGTTATTGGACGTGACGCCTTTATCACTTGGTTTAGAAACCATGGGCGGTTTGGTGGAACGCATCATTCCGCGCAACAGCACGCTGCCGGTGGCGCGAGCACAAGATTTCACCACCTACAAAGACGGTCAAACCGCCATGAGCATACAAGTGCTGCAAGGCGAACGAGAATTAGTGGCGGATTGCCGCTCGCTTGCCCGCTTTGAACTGCGTGGCATACCGGCCATGGCTGCCGGGGCAGCCCGCATACGGGTTACTTTTCAAGTGGATGCCGACGGCCTACTTTCGGTAACAGCGCGCGAACAAACCAGCGGCGTGGAAGCGCACGTGGTAGTGAAACCGTCTTACGGCTTGAGCGAAGAAGCCATCACCAGCATGCTTAAATCTTCATTTGGTAGCGCCGAGATTGATAAGAAAGCGCGCATGTTAGCCGAAGCAAGGGTAAATGCCGGCGCCATCCTAAGCGCGGTAGAATTAGCCTTGAAGCACGACGGCGGGCTAATCACGGCGAACGAACAGCAGGCGATACAAGGGGAAATGGCCAAATTGCAAACGCTGAGTTTAGGCGAGGATGCGGTGGCCATCAACCAAGGCGTAGACCAATTAAACCATGCCACCGAAGCGTTTGCCGCGGCGCGCATGAATGCCAGTGTTAGCCGCGCTTTAAGCGGCAAGAATTTAGATGAGATTAAACTCTAGGTCACTTTTACCGACCCAGTGAACAGGAAACAGCATGCCACAAATTATCATATTGCCCCACGTTGAACTCTGCCCTGAGGGTGCGGCCATCGAGGCCAAAAGCGGGGAATCCATTTGCGATGTGTTGCTCAATAACCACATCGACATAGACCACGCTTGCGATCAGGCCTGCGCCTGCACCACCTGCCACGTGATTATTCGGGAAGGCTTTAAAACGCTGAACCCATCCAGCGATGAAGAAGACGATTTGTTGGATAAAGCCTGGGGCTTGGAACCGCATTCGCGCTTGTCTTGCCAAGCACGGGTGGGCAAAGAAGACTTGGTGGTGGAAATCCCCAAATACAGCATCAACATGGCCAAAGAAGGCCACCGCTAGGCTAGTTAAGCTAGTTGCTTTAGCTAGCTCGTACTAGCTCACTCGCGCGGTCCTGAAATTAGCCACAACTGACCGTGTTCCACTAAATCCGACTTTGCATGGGCCACGTGCGCCTGGGTGGTGCCCAAATAATAACGACGTCTAGCGTCAAACCAACTGGCTTTTTGCAGCAAAGCCGTCACCTCTACGATACCCGAATGCTCCTCGTCTGTGGTCATGAAGTCACTTTGGCCAGCGCTAAACAAAGCGGGGTTGGCCTCGAACAATTTTTTAGTCAGGCCTGTGCTGGGTTCGTATGCCCATATCGCGGCTAAACGAGGGTGATCCCCCGGGTCTTCTTGCAAGAGCACTCGACCGCCTGCGTCCACGGTTAAATTGTCTAGCATTTCGGCACCAATTTGCTTGGCCTGCAGCATGGTCTGAATGCGCCCGCCTGCCATGGGCTGTTGGATGTCATCGAACTCCAGCATTTGCAAGCGGCTGTCCCCACCCACTTTATCCGTCGTATTAAACCAAAATGCGCGCGGATTGTGCGTGTCCCATGCCCCGTCTTCTGGTCTGGCAAAGCCAGTGGCGCCTAATTTAATGGCGGCTTCCCGCAATGCGGCTCCCTTAGCCTGCGCCGTATCGGTCAAGGGCACTAAATTAAATCGGTCGCCCTGCACTTGCACGGCAAAAAGCTGTCCACCGACTAAACCGGCTCGCTCAATAGGGTTGCCCTCTGCACGCTTTTGGCCAAGGTAGGCCACCAACAAACCTTGTTGTATGTCATCCAGCGCCATAACCAAGGTGCTGGGGCTGGCATGCGGGTGAATCAAGACATTTTCCCATGCCAACTGGCCAAAATCCTTTAACTCATAGCTAATGCCGTCTAAGCCATGGGCAAAAGCGCGGCCACCGCCTTTGTCTTCTTCGCCATTTAAAAACAATTGGCCGGGGAAACCCTTGCCGCTATCGCTATCAAAAAAAGCCTCCGTGGGCGCCAGGTCGGCTGAACACAGTTTATGAAAAGGCAGCGTGGTATCGAGGGCTAGTTTGCTTTGCACCAAATCCTCGCCTTTTACTACCTGCAAGCTTTCCACATGAATCACCCAGCGCGACACAAACGCCCCTTTTTGCCCGTGCGCACGGACGCGGCCTTTATCGCGGCCTATTTCATGATTCATCAACACGCTGAGGCTGCCGTCGGGATTAGCGTAAGCACCAAGGCCATCCGGCGCACCGACCATGGCATAGCGGTTTAATGCCGATTCGCCCACCGTTAGGATAGGCTTCACTTGCCAATCGGCCTGCAAAGGCACGATGTAAGCGGGCTCGGCTAGACCGACTCGATGGCACAGCAAAAAAAATAGAAAAGCCAAGGTAGGTTTAATCATCCTGCGCCCAGTCTAGTCATGAAAAAACCCGCGTAGGCGGGTTGCTAAGTAAGCAGGCATTAACCAACAAAGGTGTCTTCCAAGAAATTCACACGTCCCGTTGCTAAATCGTATACAGCGCCAACGATGCCAATTTTATTACTCTCAAGCATGTCATCAACGATGTCGCTCTGCCTAATGATGGTATCAATTTGATGACGCACGTTGAGCACATTGATTTTTTCAACGAAATCGGCGTTACCGGAATTGCGTTTGGACGTATCGGTCACGGACTTTTCATGCCTAATCGAGGGTTTAATCAAATTGATGATTTCGCCTATGTGGCCGTCTTTAAAATCGTCGCAGGCGGCTTTAACGGCGCCGCAACTGCTGTGCCCCATCACCACGATTAATTTGCTGCCTAAATACTTGCTGCTAAATTCTAAGCTGCCTATGGCTTTGTCTGAGGCGATGTTGCCAGCCAAGCGCACACTGAATACATCGCCCAAGGCCTGATCGAACAGTAACTCAGTGGGCGCACGGGAATCGCTGCAACTTAAAATAGCGGCGAACGGGTGTTGTTTCTCCTTGGTGATATGCACCAGACTTTGAAAGTCTTTATCGCTTTGGTAGTTATTTAAAAAGCGTTGGTTGCCCTCAACAAGGATGGCCATCGCTTCCTTAGGCGTCATTTTATCTCTATCAATTAAGGGGTGTTTATACACTATGCTTCCTTTACAAAATTAATGCGCAAGCTTGGATTTTGGTGGGATAAAGTTAATGGTCTCTACCGTAATGTTTTTTAGTTTAGCGTGCAATGGGTAATCGTTGATGTATTCACGCACATCATACGCAATCGATTTGCATTTGGTGCAATCAATGATCACCTTTGAGTTGGCCGGTATGGCTTCCAAGGCCGCCATGATGCTGGCCTTATTGAAAAATGACACCTCTTCAGCTAAGGCAAAGTGGTGCACCGTCGTGCCACCCACAGATGTGGTGGTATCGCTCACGTGGTAGGAGTTGCGGTAACTGCGATGCAAGGTAAAAAACAAAGCCACCACCATGCCCACTGAAATGCCAGTGAGCAAATCGGTTAACAATATGGCTAGCACGGTCACGGCAAACGGCGCAAATTGCTCCCAACCCAGCGCATACATTTGCTTAAATAAGCCCGGTTTAGCTAGCTTATAACCTACCACAATCAATATGGTGGCCAAGCTAGCCAAGGGAATCATGTTGAGGTATTGGGCTATGGTTAAAGCACACACCAGTAAAAACACCCCGTGCATGATGGCAGACAGTTTACTTTTAGCGCCAAACGATATGTTGGCAGAACTGCGCACGATCACCTGCGTGACCGGCAAACCGCCAATTAAGCCAGACAACATATTACCCAAACCTTGGGCTTTAAGCTCTTGGTTGGTTGGGGTGACGCGGCGTAATGGATCCAGTTTGTCGGTTGCTTCGACGCATAACAAGGTTTCCAAGCTGGCCACGATCGCCATGACAATGGCCACTTTGTATATTTCAATGTTGCGCCATTGCGAAAAATCTGGGTAAGTAAACAAGCCCATGAAGCCATCAAAACCCTGCGCCACTGGCAATTGCACCAACTGATCTGGAGCTAAGCTAAAGTTTAATGCGCCGCTAACAAACAGGTAATCTATAAACACACCTAAAAACACCACCACGATCGGCCCTTGCAGTATCTGAAAGACACGGTGTTTTTTGGTAAGGTAAATATCCCACAACAACAATATAGCCAATGAAATAGCCGCTATTAGCACGGCACCCGGCGTCAGCATTTCCCATGCCGTCATGATGGAAGTGAAGGTGTTGTCGCCATCGGCTTGCGTAAAGGATTCGCTGCCTTCAAATTCGGCGATGTAACCTAAGGCATACGGCACTTGTTTAAGTATGATCAATAAACCGATGCCGGTTAACATGCCTTTAATCACCGAGGACGGCACAAAATAGGCAATAAAGCCGGCTTTAAAAAAGCCCAATAAGTATTGGCAGACACCAGCTAATACCACCGCCAATAAAAAGGCTTCAAACGAGCCCAAACTGGCAATAGCGGTTAATACGATAACGGCCAGGCCGGCTGCCGGCCCACTGACGCCTAATTGCGATCCGCTCATGGCGCCCACCACGATACCGCCCACAACGCCAGCAATAATGCCAGAAAACAAAGGTGCGCCAGAGGCCAAGGCTATGCCCAGGCACAAGGGCAAGGCCACGAAAAACACCACCACACTGGCTGGCAGATCACTCTTAAATTCTTTGAAAAGATTCAATTTATAGCCCCAAAAAAAAAGCCGATAAAACTTAAAGCACCTTCTTTAAGGTACTTTAAGCTTTACCGGCTTAAAGTGTTCTTAGTTAAATTACAAACTAATATGTATCAAATGCATGACCATATTAGCAATGTTTTGTGACAGTTTTATAAGCGATTTTGATTTTTAGTCCGAGGCTTTTTCTGCAAATGGGCGTTTGCCTAACATGTGCAAGCGCAAGGTTTTGTTGTTTTTTTCCGCGGCGGTTTCTTGATTAATTAAAGTCGCGCCTTCCCATTGCGCATCGGCATTGGGTGCAGTGTGAGTCACGGCTTGCTCATAAGGACGTTTGGATAGGTTTTGAATGTTGGCATTGTTTTTTGGCTGTTCATTGGCCAATACCACTTGGCTGCTTAGTAAAGCCACGGCAGTTAATACGCTAGCTAGAGTAATGTTTGTCATTTTGCTTCTCCTGGTTAAATTAAATGTTTTTAATGATGTGTTGCTTTGTTGATGGACGCATTATGAACAGCTTCTGGCAAGGAAAAATCCACCAATATAGGTATAACGGTGTATACTGAATGGCATATGCAAAGTCAGTCAATTAAACCATTAAACCCACCTGCTAGCGCCCGCGCCTTGCGAGACAGCCTCAAGCATTCGCAAGCTAACGATGCGCACTTGCGTATTTATTTGCAGTTTGGCCAACAATTGTTTAACGATGGCTGGCAAAGTCATGCCGCGCTTAATCTATTACAAGGCTTGGCTGGCTTACTCTCTGCGCAGCATGCCCTGCTGGCCATAGAACAATCCGGTAAATTATTGTTGCACTGTCAAATAGGCCTGACCATGCCGGTCGGGTCACGCATCCCGATGATGGGCAGTCTGGCCATGGTGCTTAAAAACCCGGTGCAATTTGCCCTTCATGAAAACAAAAAAACCTCGCTGTGGACGCACGGCGAAAGGGACCAACACGATTGCATTGTCCCTATTGCCCTAGGCCATCATGGCCAAGGCATCATGGCATTTTCGGGGAAAAAACTCTTGCTTAATCCCTCTGAAGTGGATGCCTTACAAAGCTGCGCCGGTTTACTAGGCCTGGCCATGGCGCAACATCAAGGTCCGGTTCGCAGCGAGGCCGATTTGTCGGTGCTGGCCACTTTAACCCCCAGAGAGCGAGAAATATTAGCCTTGTTGCCAACTGGCTTGAGCAACAACGAATTGGCCGCCAAACTTGGCATCGCTTCTGGCACAGCCAAGATACACGTGGAGCGGGTATTAAATAAACTGGGCGTTAAAGACCGGACCAAAGCCGCGGTCAAAGCCATTGAATTGGGATACAAATCCTCTTAAGCTGACCTTATAAAAAAACATTCGCCTTAACATGACAAACAAGCTGACATTAACCAGAGCAAAACAGATCGGACCGATGAGCCGTATAGCCCAAGCTTGGCAGGATTTACCATTGGGCTTTAAGGGCGTGTTTGTGATCGCCCTGCCCTTGGCTATTTTGCTGGCCTCACTCGGCTTTCTTTATAGTCGAGAGCTGCAATCGACTAAATTGGAAAACCAACTCAAGCACGCCCTGCAAAATCAACGCGATATTCAATCGGTGCACAGCCAGTTGCTGGAAGCCTCTACCGGTGTGCGGGATTACTTATTAACCGGTGACAAGCAGTTTCTAAGCATATTTTTTGATGCCGAAAAAAGACTGCCCACCCTGCTCGCCAGCTTGGAGCAACGGCTTGAAAGCGAGCAGCAAAAGCAACGCTTGTCGAACATATCCCCATTGGTTGAAAAAAATCTCGCCGACTTGCAAGCCTTAGCCAACCACGATACCGACATCGCCTCGGCCCAACTTATTGCTAAATTCAAGTCGCAAGTGGCGACACTGGATCGATTAAGAAAAGAAATCGAAACGCTTAATGCACAAGAGGCCTTATTGGTCGAACAAGACCAACAAGAAATTTTTTGGCAGCGTCAACAAAGCATCACGGTGACCTTGATTGCCACCTTGGCCGGTATCATCGGCTCCCTAATCGCGGTTTGGGTGTTTTCCCGCACCATCGTCAATCGCGTGCGCCTGCTGCGCGACAGTGCCGGCCATTTAGCCCGCGGCGAAGCCTTGGAATTGCCTTCCAGTAGTCGCGACGAAATGGGGCAACTGTCTGAAGAACTAGACCAAGCGTCGACCTTGCTAGCAAAAAACATCAGCGATGCCATGCAAGCAAGAAAGGAAGCCGAAGAAGCCAGCGCCTCTAAAAGCATGTTCTTATCTCGCACCAGTCACGAGCTCAGAACGCCGTTGAACGCTATTTTAGGCTTTGCCCAGTTGTTGGAGGAAGACTTACCGCCGGGCAAACAGCACAACAGCGTGTTGTTGATCAAAGGCGCAGGCCAGCATCTACTAAAATTGATAGACGAGGTTTTGCAAATCGCTCGCATTGATTCCGGCGAGTTGTCCATGGAGTTGGGGCCCACGCCTATCAACAACCTACTGGAGGAAGCGGCGCACTACATTCGCCCTATCGGCAAAATACGCGACATCGAGATACGTTGCCAAGCCGAGGAGGGCCTTTGGGCCATGGCCAATCGGCAAAAACTATTGCAGGTTGTTTTAAACCTGCTGTCTAACGCATTGAAATACGGCCCGGCTAATGCCCTTGTGCAGTTAAATGCCCGCAGCGATGGCACTGAGATACTGATAGAAGTGCAAGACCAAGGGGCCGGCATCCCCATACACTTAAGAGACCGGGTGTTCACCCCGTTTGATCGATTGGGCGCAGAAAACACCAAAGAAGAAGGCACGGGCTTGGGCTTGGCTTTATCCAAACAAATCATGCAAGCCATGCATGGCGACCTTCACCTTACTGAGGGCAAGAGCGCCTTTTGCTTAACTTTGCCGCGCTGCGAAGCCGAACAACCGATTCCTAGCACGACCAGCGTTGGAGACGACGGCGAGAAAATAAGCCTATCGGACAAATACAGCGTGCTGTACGTGGAAGACAACATGAGCAACCGAGCCTTGGTGGAAGCCATCGTCTTGCGCCACCGTGATTTAAGAATACATTGCGTGGCCAGCATCAAAGAGGCCAAACGCTATTTGAAAGAGGTCACCCCAGCCTTGTTATTACTTGATCTCAACCTACCCGACGGGTCCGGCGAAAGTTTGGTGGCCCACATGCAATCTAACCCACAACTCAAACGCATCCCCATCATGGTATTAAGCGCCGACGCACTGCCTGCCACAATAGCGCGCCTTGAAACCATGGGCATTGCGCATTACATGACCAAACCCTTGGACGTCGCCGTCTTTAACAAACAGATTAGAGCGCTTATCGCCGAACAGGAAGCCACATGACCGAAGCCGACATTCTTAATGCCAAGATACTCATCATTGACGATGCCGAGGCCAACTTAAAATTACTGGAGGACTTGCTTGCACGCGAAGGCTTTCATCAGATCATCAGCACCGCCGATTCCACCCGCGCCTTGGATTTGTTTAAGGCGTTTGAACCGGACTTGGTCTTACTGGATTTAATGATGCCTGAACTAGACGGTTACGCCGTTTTGGAAATGCTCTCGCGTCATATCCCCAGTGACAGTTATTTGCCGGTATTGGTGGTAACGGCTGATGCCACCATAGGGGCAAAAAGAAAGGCCTTAGCCTTGGGTGCCAAAGACTTTTTAACCAAGCCTTTTGACACCATAGAAGCCATGTTGCGGGTTTGGAATTTACTGGAAACGCGCTTGTTATACCGGCATTTAAAATCCCTTAATCCGGCAATAAAACCCGCTGTCCATCCATCCCCAACTCAAGCGCCCAATCAAGCTAAGCCGGGTGAATAAGGTTAACTGGGGCTTTATGGATAAAGAACCAACTGCAGCCTAGGCATAACGGCTTTAAGTTTGCTTAAGCAAACTTTGGCCACAGGCTGATCAGGGTTCAAAGCCAAGGCTTTTAAGGCATGGGCTTCGGCATCCGCAAAGGCATTTGATTCCAATTCAGCAATCGCCAAGTAAGCCCAAGATTCAGCTGCATCGGGTTGGCTACCAACCCAAGCTTTGGCTACACCCATCAAGCTAGCCCAATCTTTAGATTGGTATGGTTGCAACACTTGCATGAAAAAAGGCCGTTGCGATGCTGTTGTTGCCCAAAAAGGCGTTGCGTTTTTTGCACCCAATGCCACACGCGGTTTTTGCAACGCAGTCTGTACCCACTCCACCGGCATGAAGTAATAGCTGGCTTGCTGGCCGCGGCTTTTTAAGGTGATGAGGCCAACCAACAGACCGGCTTCATCAAACACACCGCCGCCGCTGGCACCAGGTTTAAACGCGCTTGTGGCTTGTATGACAACGCTGCCGTCCATGGGATACATACCGCTGACCACGCCATAAGTGTTAACGGCTTGCGTGGTTTTATCGGGGTAGCCGACGGTGAACACCGGCGTGTTGTAACTTAATTGTTTGCTGGCGCCCATCTTAACTTCCGGCAAGCCCAATGTTGGCACCGTTAAAATGCACACATCGTGGTGCCAATCCGGCTGAAGCGCCGTGGCTGGGTAAGCCACGCCATTAGAGGTCACGCTCACCTCGTGTGCATCTTGCACCACGTGGCAATTGGTCACCACTTGGTCTTGCCCTATCACCACCGCAGAACCTAGGCCGGCTTGGCCGTTATTGTGTTTAACGTTGACGCGCAACACTTGTTGGTTTAGGGCATCCACCAGTTCGGCAGCCGGCATGGCCACGCTGCTGTTTGACCAAGCCAAACACACACCCATCATCATCCCTAGCATCTTGCTGCTTTGTGATTTGCTTAATCTGGTCATGTGCATTGCCTCCTCTGCCTACTTTGCGCTTTAGTAAAAAGCGCTTGTTACAGAAGAAAAAGCAAAAGCCATACCAACTTGCTGCGATGGCTAGCCAACAAGCTTGGCGATAAATTTAGGGTAGGTAATTAAGCATGGCGTTCAGCCATGCACATTAAAGCGCACAAAAACAGTGCGCGCATGCGGCAAATGAGTGCGGATTGAATAACGGCTTAGGCTTAAGCAGCAGGCACGGTCATGGGTGGAAATTTAAAAGTTAATATTGAGGGTGGTGGAAAGCACGTGAAACACCGAATCCGCTTGCGTGGTATTGACGCGTTGATTGAGGTAGCCCAATTCCATTTTTGTATGATCATCAAAAGCCCAGTTAAACCCTAGAAATAATCGGTTTTGATCAAAGCCTTTTCTGGCCCCGTAATCGGTGTTGTTTAAGTTAACAAAGTACTCATCAAACCCCACCCAGGCCAAGGATGGGTGCAAGCCGCTGGCCACACTTAGCCGCAGCATTTGCCTGAATTTATGGCCGGTTTCCTGCGAGTTTTCTATCCAGCGCTGTTCCAAGCGGCTGCGACTTTGAACTACCATGCCGTCAACCGGCGAAAAGTTGTATAGGTATTGCTGCCAAAGGCGGTTCTCATCAACGTCGGCGCGATTGGCCGGCTCACTTTTAATATGAGCGTAACCAAACCACAGGCTGCTTTGTTTAGTTAAGCTGTAATAGAGGGCCGTTCGAGCGATGGTCTGATCCAATGTGCCAGCCTCATCGCGCCAACGCGGTTGCAATTCGGCATACCAACGCCAGCGGGGATCGGCCGTGGGCCCATTTAGATTGAGGTTTAACCAAAGGCGATCGTCTTGCACGCCGGCCGCCAGTCCAGGCATGCTATACAAAAGACTGAGCAACACTACGGCCCGAATGAGTTGCACAAACATTACTTACTCCCATGAAAAAAGCACCTAACAATAGGTGCTTTTTATTTACTGCACTTTAGTCGGCATACTACCCCAGCACTAGGCCGGAGTCCATTGCCGCTTTAAGCTTAGAAGTTGTATTGCAATTGCATACGGATAGCATCGGCCTTAAATTTTGCATAATCAGCAATGCCACTTGGGTTGGTTGTGGATGAGTTTGAACCCGTAACCAAGTTTGAACGGTTCATGTGGTGGTAGTAAGCCACAAACTCCACTTCAGGGGCAATTTGCCATTCCAAACCGGTTTCCCAGTCATTTACCTTGTTTTGTGGGGCGTTGGCTTCCGCTTTGGAGTAACCATCAAAGTATTGCCACCTTACAAACGGTATAACGGTGCCATCGGT
>CALFXV010000242.1 GCA_937957775.1 uncultured Methylotenera sp.
CCTGGCACTTGATTGATTAACACCCTGGTATCCACGCCAGAGAATTCACTTTCAAACTGCCAATATTTTTTGCGTACTTCGCGGAAATAGGCGCTGACTTCCTGCACTGCGGCTATGTTTAAGCCAGTATCAAATTCAGTTCCTTGCAAAGCCGCTATCATACTTTCTGTGGTTGGGTGGCTGGCGCCTTCAGAAAAAGCAGCGCAACACGTGTCTATCATGACTGCACCATTTTCTAAGGCGCGTAATAAATTCATGCTGGCTAAGCCACTAGTGGCGTGACTGTGAACATGTATTGGTACATTAACGGCCGCATTGATGGCCTTGACCAAATCAACCGTTGCCTGTGGTGTTAGCAATCCAGCCATGTCTTTAATGGAAATCGTATCGGAACCCATGGCTTCCAATTCTTTTGCTATCGATACAAAATGCTCCACATTGTGAACAGGGCTGGTGGTATAGCTGATGGTGCCTTCTGCATGTTTACCGGCTTTTTTCACTGCATCAATCGACACTTTTAGATTGCGTGTGTCGTTCATGGCATCAAAAATACGGAACACATCCACGCCGTTGTCGGCGGATTTTTTTACGAAAGCTTGCACCACATCGTCCGAGTAATGGCGGTAACCAAGTAAATTTTGACCACGAAGTAGCATTTGTATGCGGGAGTTGGGCAATGCCTTGCGCAATGATTTCAAGCGCTCCCACGGGTCTTCTTTTAAATAGCGTACACAAGCATCAAAGGTAGCACCGCCCCAAGCCTCTAGTGACCAAAAGCCTATGGCATCAAGTTTGCTACAAATAGGCAACATGTCTTCGGTACGCATACGCGTGGCAATATGGCACTGGTGACCATCACGAAGAACCAATTCGGTAACGTGTACTTTAGATGTTTGCGTTGTTTTAGCCATAATTTAACTCTTTATTATTTAATTTGTATTCTAATGCGTATTAATTGTTAGATGCCTTCGTGCGCCGCGATGGCTGCAGAGATAGCTACTGCTATCATTTCCGGGGGAATTTTATTGGCATAGTGGGTCAATTCCGGATGCGACTCAACAAAGCTGGTATTAAATGTCGCGTTCTTGAAATCATCGTGTTTCAAGATTTCTTGGTAATAAGGTATGGTGGTTTTCACACCATAGATCAACATGTCATCCAAGGCGCGGCGACCGCGTTCTATGACGCTATCCCAATCCAGCGCCCATACGGTTAATTTAGCGCACATGGAATCGTAATAGGGTGGGATAACATAGCCGCTGTATATAGCCGCATCCATGCGCACGCCTGGGCCACCGGGCGCGTAGTAACGGGTGATTTTACCAAAGCTAGGTAGAAAATCATTTTTTGGATCCTCCGCATTAATGCGGAATTCCATGGCATAACCCCTAAACTGCACTTCATTTTGTGCGTATTGCAAGGGCAAACCGTACGCCACACGAATTTGTTCTTGGACGATATCGATGCCGGTGATGGTTTCGGTCACCGTGTGTTCAACTTGCAAGCGGGTGTTCATTTCCATGAAGTAGAACGTGTTGTCTGAATCCAATAAAAATTCCACGGTGCCGGCATTTTCATAACCAACGGCTTTCGCCGCCTTCACTGCTAGGCCACCTATGTAATCACGCTGCGCTTGGCTTAATTGAGGCGAGGGGGCTATTTCGATTAGTTTCTGATTGCGACGTTGGATAGAGCAATCGCGTTCAAACAAATGGATAACATTGCCCTCTGAATCAGCAAGAATTTGCACTTCGATGTGCCGTGGCGTCACCACGCATTTTTCTAAAAACACTTCGGGCTTGCCAAAAGCCTTGCTGGCCTCGGAAATGACGCGATCATAATTGCTTAATAATTCTTTTTCGCTGTCGCAACGTCTTATGCCACGACCGCCGCCGCCGTTTGTGGCTTTTAGCATGACTGGGTAACCAATTTTAGCCGCCAAGGCAACGGCTTCTTCTAGGTTCTCCAAATTGCCATCACTGCCAGGTGTGCAAGGAATGCCGGCGCCTGTCATGGCGTTGCGTGCCTGAATTTTGTCGCCCATTTGCCTGATGACATCTGCGCTAGGGCCGATAAATTTAACGCCGCGACGCTCACAGATTTCCGCTAGTTCTGGATTTTCCGAGAGAAAACCATAGCCTGGGTGCAAAGCGTCGCAACCCGAAGCCACGGCTAAGTTGACAATGTTGTGCGCATTCAAGTACCCGGCAACAGGATCGGCCCCAATATTGTAGGCTTCATCGGCTTTTTTTACATGCAAGGCTTGACGGTCTGCATCGGCATAAATTGCAACGGATTTGATGCCCATTTCTGAGCATGCGCGTACAATACGAACTGCAATTTCACCACGATTGGCTACAAGAATTTTTTTGAACACGTTAATTGCCTTAATTTTTCACTCAAACCGTTTAATTGTAACATGTGAAACCCTATAGCTAAATCCCTTTGAGGCTAATTTTAGAGCATGAAAATGACTAAACAAACGATAATTATTGATAATCTGGCCTTTGCCAAAAGAAATGAGCGCATAAGCGGTGAATTGAATCTGAGTGACTGCGATAGGCTCTCGACACTGCTCGCTGCAGATTCAAACAAAGCCGTAAGCAGCTACAAGCCTAGCGCGACTATCGCATTTAATTTATCCGGCAAACCAGGCAGTCATGGGCAGGCTTATTTGTCCCTGTCATTGCAGGCAAACCTTAGCTGCTTGTGTCAGCGTTGCTTAAATGAAATGCCGCTTAAGTTGGATTTATCTTTTGATTACCAGATAAGCGACATAGCTGAAGCAGATTTGATGTTAGCTGATCTTGATGAACCGGATGATATAGACTTGCAACCCATCAGCCAACATATGGATGTAGTGGCCTTAATAGAAGATGAGCTGATCATGGCCATGCCCATCGCCCCTGTTCACGATCAGACCTGCGCAAGCCTGTCCAACCAAAGTGGTGAAAAGCCCAATCCATTCGCCGTGTTAAAGACTTTAATTAAGTCGTAAGGCTGCAATTTTGGCTGACAAAAGTCGGCTTTTATATTATAGTGGCGCCCTAGTAGTTTAACGCAGTCTTAAATGAGTGATGCAAAGCAGTACTTTAAGCATCTATTTGTATGTAATTGAGATGATGTTTTAATCATTTTATTGGAGTAAATTATGGCAGTTCAGCAAAACAAAAAATCACCGTCAAAGCGCGGTATGCATAGATCACACGACTTTTTGGTTAACCCAGCATTAGCGGTTGAACCAACCACAGGTGAAGCGCACCTTCGTCATCACATTAGCCCAAACGGCTACTACCGTGGCCGCAAAGTATTGTCGACCAAAGGCGAATAATTTTTCTTTAAGTTTGGATCTGTTAATGTGCCAACGCGTTTTAATGGATTCCACTTTGAAAATTTGCAAAAAAATAGATTAAATCCACACACGCCGCTCCATATTTGGTGCGGCGTTGGTTTTTACGGCGCCTGTAAAGGCAACCGGGTCGTATTAGTATAGTAAGCAGCCTTTAGCTTAAGTATAAACTGAGTAAATTATGCAAATTACTGTAGCAATTGATGCAATGGGTGGTGACCACGGGCCAAAGGTAATCATTCCTGCGGCACTAAAAGCACTGGAACTCAACCAAGAATTGCATATTATTTTGGTGGGCTTAAGCAGCGCCATTGAAGCCGAACTCAATAATTTGCAGCAGAACAATGTTGCTAGGCTTAGCATCCATCATGCCAGTGAGTTAGTTGGCATGGACGAGCAACCTCAAAGCGCCCTTAAAAATAAAAAAGATTCCTCCATGCGCGTGGCCATTGATTTGGTCAAAGACGGCGTGGCTTCTGCTTGCGTTAGCGCTGGCAACACAGGCGCACTGATGGCCACCGCTCGCTTCGTGTTAAAAACCCTACCGGGTATCGATAGACCAGCCATTGCCGGCGTATTTCCATGCCAAAAAGGCAAAATTTACATACTTGATTTAGGCGCTAATGCGGATTGCACGGCTGAGCAGTTACTGCAATTCGCCGTCATGGGCAGCATGTTAGTGAGCTGCGTTGAAAACCGTGAAAACCCTACCGTGGGCCTACTCAATATCGGCACCGAAGACATCAAAGGCAATGAAGTGGTTAAAAAAACCGGCGAATTGCTTAAAGCCAGTCATTTGAATTTTTATGGCAACATTGAAGGCAACGATATATTTAAAGGTACAACCGACATCGTGGTTTGCGACGGCTTTGTTGGCAACGTGACGCTTAAGGCTGCTGAAGGCTTGATTCAAATGATAGGCCGCTTTCTCAGTCAGGAATTTAAACGCAACTGGCTAACCAAGATAGCCGGTCTAGCCGCCGCCCCAGTATTAAAAGCCTTTAAAAAACGCATGGACCCA
The DNA here is from genome assembly GCA_937957775.1 of uncultured Methylotenera sp. Classification (GTDB taxonomy): domain Bacteria; phylum Pseudomonadota; class Gammaproteobacteria; order Burkholderiales; family Methylophilaceae; genus Methylotenera. The sequence goes on from CALFXV010000242.1 coordinate 4,371, forward strand.
CGCAATTACAATGGCGCCAGCCTATTAGGCTTACGCGGCATAGTGGTCAAAAGCCATGGCGGGGCCGACACCAAAGCTTTTTTAAATGCCATCCACACCGCGCTTGAAGAATCGCGCAGTGGCGTGCTGGATAGAATCACACAGCAAATGGAAATTGAACATTTACTGTTAAAACAAGCGCTTGCATCGCATGCGGATGCGGTCGGCTCGGAAAACGAATGATTTACTCACGCATAGCAGGCACCGGCAGCTACCTGCCTAAAAAAATTCTAAGTAATGCTGAATTAGAAAAAATGGTGGACACCACCGACGAGTGGATTTTTTCTCGCACAGGCATACGTGAGCGCCACATAGTGGCGGACGATGAATTTACCAGTGATTTGGCCTTGCATGCTGCGCGCCAGGCCATAGCCTCGGCCAATATAGACGCGCACAACATAGACCTCATTATCGTGGCCACCACTACCCCAGATAAGGTTTTTCCAAGCACAGCCGTGATGCTGCAAAATAAACTAGGCATAGCCGGTTGCCCGGCGTTCGACATGCAAGCTGTTTGCAGTGGTTTTGTTTACGCACTTTCTACCGCAGACAATTTTATTAAATCGGGTGCCGCCAAGTGTGCCTTAGTTGTTGGTGCAGAGGCATTTTCACGCATCGTGGACTGGACGGACCGTGGCAATTGCATACTGTGGGGCGATGGCGCTGGAGCCGTGGTGCTGCAAGCCAGTGAGGAACAGGGCATCATTTCGACGCATTTGCATGCCGATGGCAACTATGAAAAAATGCTCCACGTCCCTCGTAATATACATGGTGCCGATACCGTGGTCATGGAAGGTAACGCCGTGTTTAAAGTGGCGGTTAATACCCTGGATGCAATCGTAGACGAAACCTTGCTCGCCAATAATTTGCAAAAATCCGATATAGACTGGTTGGTGCCACACCAGGCCAATATTTGCATCATGGAGAGCACAGCTCGCAAGATGGGTATGTCGATGGATAAAGTGATTGT
>CALFXV010000243.1 GCA_937957775.1 uncultured Methylotenera sp.
ACTGGACACCAAATTAAAAATCAAGGCTTGTTTTTTGCTGTAGCCGGAATGCAGCAAGATTAAAAAATCCCCTACTTCCTGTGGAATTTCATGGGCAATAATCGCCAAAGCCGTCACCACCCCCAATTTAATGTCAGCGGTAAAGGCCGCGGCAATCAAAATACCGTCTATGAAATTATGAAAGGTGTCGCCTATCATGATCATCAAGCCACTGCGGCCGCTGTCGTGGTTGTGCAGATGACCATGGCTGAGTAAAGCAGAAGCACGTGCTTGCGGCGCAACCGCCTTGTATTTGGCGCCCGCATGTTGAGTATTGCGCCCGGTGCTGGTTTGCGTGGCATTAAGCCCATGGCTAGACGGGCAATCCTGCTCACTGTGCAGAGCGTGCACTTCGCAGTGATCACCGTGACAATGCCGCCATATCACCAATTTTTCCAACACAAAAAACAGCAATAAACCCATCAGCAAGGTGGCCGATACCGTTTCCACACTGCCTGCCAGATTAAAGGCATGCGGTAAAATCTCTAAAAATACCGCACCCAACATGGCGCCTATGGCGTAGCTGACCAACATCGGCACCCAAGTCGGGCGCAAACTAAGAGCGAACAAAGCCGCCAGCGCCACGCTAAGCAGGCCGCCTAAAAAAGTAAAGCCGACGATGTAACTCAAGCTAGTGTAATCAGAAAAATGCATGGGCTAATAACCAGTTTTAAAAGCTAGGCACAAACGGCGCTAACATGGTCGCATTATAGTTTAGAAATGCCGGCTACACCGAGCAAATTACAGGGAGCCATTAAGCATTTAACCAAATCAAACTGGCCATGCGGCCAGTCACGGCTTCGCGCCGGTATGAAAAAAAGCGCTGCGCATCGCTGTAAGTGCAAAATGCTTGATCGAAGCCGCCACCGTAAATTTGGCTCACGCCCAGCGCGTTTAAACGTTGCTGGGCGAGCACATACAAATTAGCCAGCCATTTGTCGCCATGCGGTTTAAAAGCCAGTGCAGCTTGCCCATCATGTTGCATGAATTGCGCCCGGACTTCATGACCCACCTCAAACGCATTAGGACCAATAGCCGGGCCCAGCCAAGCCAATATGTCACTGGGGGCAACGGCCATCTTAGCTACCGCCGCCTCTATCACGCCATCACAAAGTCCGCGCCAGCCTGCATGCACAGCCGACACCACCGTGCCGGCACGATCACACAGCAAAATCGGCAAACAATCTGCCGTCATGGTGACGCACACCTGCTTGGCTTGCCGGGTATACGAGGCATCGGCATCCGGCACACCCTGCACCAAAGCCGCATCCAGCACGGTCACCCCGTGCACTTGATTTAACCAAATCGGTTCACTGGGTAACACGGCCCGCAACACTTGGCGATTTTGCCTAACGCAGGCCTCGTCGTCTTTGACGTGCATGGCCAAATTGAGGCTGGCATAAGGCGCCAAACTGAATCCACCTTGCCTAGTGGTTTGCAGGGCCTGCACATTGGCCGGGGCCGGCCAATTGGGTTGAATCGCATTTAAGGCTAACAAGGCTTAGTCCTCATCATCCAATGCTAGATCATCGTCGTCGTCATCAAATTCATCGTCTTCGTAATCCTCATCGGCAAGGTAAGGCTCGGTTTGCAAGCCGCCGAAATCAAACGCCTCATCCTCTTCATCGCGCGGGTCTTCATGACGCATCGCTTCCAACAAAGCTTTCATGTCATCGGGCAACTCGATTTGCCACTCGACAAATTCATTGCTTGCCGGGTGCAACAGACCTAGCTTGATGGCATGCAGGGCTTGCCGCTTAAATTGGCTGACGGCATCGCGCAAGGTTTGCGTCATGGCTCGTATCGGCACGATGCCACGAAAACCGTAAACCGGATCGCCAACGATGGGGGCTTTTAAATACTGCATGTGAACACGGATTTGATGGGTACGGCCGGTTTCTAAATTGCAACGCATATAGGTTTGCACAGAAAACCGCTCCAACATTTCGTAGCGAGTAATGGCTGGCTTACCGGCTCGGTTAATCGCCATCTTAGTGCGCGACCTTGGGTCACGGCCTATGGGTTGATCTATCATGCCATTGCGCCAAATCTGCCCCCAGACGATGGCTCGGTATTCGCGTTTAACCGTGCGTGCTTGCAATTGCCGCACTAAGTTAGTTTGTGCAGCCAAGGTCTTAGCTACCACCAATAGGCCGCTGGTGTCTTTGTCTAGCCTGTGCACGATACCAGCACGCGGTAAGTCTTTTAATTCGGGCGCGTGGAAGAGCAAGGCATTTAACAAGGTGCCGGTCCAATTGCCGGCGGCAGGATGGACCACCATGCCAGCCGGCTTATTAATCACCAAGATATGCTGGTCTTCAAAGACGATATTAAGCGGAATGCTTTCTGCTTGAAACGCCTGCTGCTCTGGCTTGATTTGCACCTGCACTACCACGGCCTCGCCACCCCACACCTTAGTCTTAGAGGTGCTGGCTAGCCCTGCCACCGTGACCAAGCCGTCTTTAATCCATGCTTGCAGCCTTGATCGGGAATGTTCGGGCAGCAATCGCTGCAATGCCACGTCCAAGCGCAAACCACCTAAGTCGTTAGGGATGGTCAGCGTTAAGGCTTGATTTAGAGGGTCGGTATTACGAAGAGTAGCTTGAGTGGTGTCTGTCATCGGGTATAATTGCGCATCAATCTTAAAGGTCGTTTCAGCATGAAGTATATCTTAGTTTTTATGTTTGCTTTGTTACTCAATGCTTGCGCCATCTTCGGCGACCCCACTGAACTCGATGACACCAAAGGCTGGACAGCAGAGCGGATTTACGCTGAAGGTCAGGCCAAAATGTTTGATAAAGATTACGAGAAAGCCATCGTCTACTTTGGCAAATTGGAATCACGCTACCCAAATGGTCGCTACGCTACCCAAGCGCAACTCGAAACGGCCTACGCCTATTTTAAGAAACAAGACCCGATATTGTGCGTGGCCGCGGCCGATCGCTTTATCAAATTGCACCCGAATCACCCTAACGTCGATTACGCTTATTACCTAAAAGGCTTGGCGGTCTTTAACGAACGCGGCTTTATTGAAAAAACCACCGAGCAACAAATTAGCGATCGCGATCCGCGCGGTTTACGCGATTCGTTCACCAGCTTTAAGGAATTGGTGACACGCTACCCTAACAGCAAGTACGCAAAAGACGCCACGCAGCGCATGGTCTATTTGGCCAACAGCTTGTCTGATCACGAATTGCACGTGGCCCGTTATTACATGAAACGGCATGCCTATTTGGCCGCAGTGAATCGCTGCAAATACGTTTTGGAATACTTCCCGCAGTCGCCAGGCGTGGAGCAAGCCTTGGTGATCATGATTAGCGCTTACGATTTATTAAGCCTAGATGACCTGAAAAACGACACCTTGCGCATCTTAAAAACCAATTACCCCAACAGTGAAATGTTCGGCAAGAACTTCACCCAAGACGAACGGGTGTGGTGGAAATTCTGGGAAAGCCTGTACTAAAATCAACGTCTTAGCCCATGAATTTTTTCAATAAACTGCCAGGCCACATCCAGACACCGTCTGGCTACGAATGGCTAGTATTGAAAAAAATACCGCGTATTTTTCTAATTTGTACCGCCCTTCCCTGCGCCGTCATGCTGACTCTTTATCTTGGCAACGCCAGCATCAATCGTGATCAAGAACAAGTGATTTATTTATGCTTAGGCCTGCTGTTCACGGCTTGGTTTTTCATAGGCACGGTGGCCATAGGCTGCGTCGTAGTGATGATCATGAAAGGGCCGGCTTACGTGGCTGACCCATACGAACTACCTGAAGAAAACAATAAACTAGAGCCGCGTCGCTAAGCCCCTGCTACGCCTTAGTAAATCAAGACCTAGCCTCAGCGCTTTTTGGCGCTGCGGTCTTTATCTTCCACGGCTTTTTTAGCTTTCAACTCAGCACGGTGGGCGGTTTTGCGTCTACGCATGCTAACGATGCCCTCACCCGGTTTGCGCTTGTCTTCGTCCTCGGCAAACGGGTTGCTGCCTTGTTTGTATTGCACGCGCAATGGCGTGCCGGACAATTGAAAGGTACGGCGGAAGGTTTTTTCTAAGAAGCGCGTGTAGGCATCCTTGACACCATCCACGTGGTTGCCGTGTATCACCACGATAGGCGGATTGCTGCCGCCTTGGTGGGCATAGCGCAATTTAGGGCGTATGCCTTTGCTAATAGGCGGTTGGTGTTGCTGCAAGGCGTCTATCAGCACGCGAGTTAATTGCGGCGTGGCCAATTTAGCAAAGGCGGCTTTAAACGCAATGTCTACTGATTTAAATAACTCCGGCAGGCCTTTTTTACGTAGGGCAGAAATGTAATGAAACTCAGCGAAATCCAAAAACATTAATTTTCTATCGATTTCCCGCTTCACCCAATCACGCTCTTCTTCTTTTAAGCCATCCCATTTATTGATCGCCACCACCAAGGCACGACCGGCATCCAATATGTAGGCAGCAACGTGCGCATCTTGTTCCGTGATGCCTTCTTGCGCATCGACCACCAAAATCACCACGTTGGCTTCTTCTATTGACTGTATGGTTTTAATGACCGAAAACTTTTCTATCGCCTCCAACACACGACCGCGCTTACGCACACCCGCGGTATCGATTAAGGTGTAGTGCTTGCCATTTTTCTCCAAGTCTATGGAAATGGAATCGCGCGTGGTACCAGGTTCATCAAATGCAATGACCCTATCTTCACCCAACAAGGCATTGACCAGCGTGGATTTACCCACATTAGGCCGACCGACTATGGCCACCTTAGGGATTCTGTCTTCGTTTTGATCCAGCTCAGGCTCGTCTTCTTCCAGCTGAAAGCTCTCTAAGGCTAGGTCTATGATGTCTTTAACGCCTTCACCGTGTGCCGAGGAGATGGACAGCGGGTCGCCTAGACCCAACTCATGGAATTCGGCGCTGACCACGGCCTTGTTCATGCCTTCGGTTTTATTCACCGCCAATAACACCGGGCATTTGCAGCGGCGTAAACGGTTGGCGATTTCCATGTCTTGTGGCGTGGCGCCTTGCCTACCATCCACGATAAATAGAATTACATCGGCTTCGTCTATGGCTAACAAGGTTTGCACGGCCATGGCTTTCAAGATGCCGCTGTCGGTATTGGGCTCAAAGCCGCCTGTATCCACCACTAAGTAAGGCTGACTGGCGCCAACCCCACGGCCATAATGCCTATCCCGAGTTAACCCGGGCAGGTCCGCAACCAGTGCATCACGGCTTTTGGTTAAGCGATTAAATAAGGTGGACTTGCCGACATTGGGTCGGCCAACCAATACTAAGGTAGGTAACATGCAACTCTTCTATGTGGATGCTGGAATGGCAAGCGGGTTATCAATACAAGGTGATGCTTATTTAACTTGCACGGCATAGAGCACGCCATCTCTGGTTTGTGCGATCAGGGTATTGTTATTTATCAAGGCCATGGTCGGCATCACGGCACTGCTGCCGATTTGAATTCTAGAGGCCATGGCACCGTCATCTCGGTTTAGAAAATGCACGTAGCCTTCTAAATCACCAACGGCGACTAAATTACCCATGGGTAAGGGTAAGGTTAAATTCCTATTTTTTAGCACCCCTTGCCGCCAAAAAGATTTACCGGTATTGAAGTCCAAGGCATAAACCGAACCCGTTGCGTGGGATAGAAAAATTCGACCATCGTCCATGCTAAGACCACTTAAGCTGGAAATTTCCCGCGCCCACATCACCCGTCCTGTCATGCGATCCACTGCGGCTATTTTGCCTTGGTAAGCGACCGCGTAGACCAATGGCCCATCCACCATAGGCAGGCTAGTGATGTCGGCAATGCGCTCTATTTCAGTCACGCCTTTAGGTTGTGCCACCGACGCTTCCCAAAGCATCTTACCGTTGTCGGCGCGCAGGGCGACTAACTTACCGCCGCCAAAGCCGGCGTAGACTGCGCCGCCATCAACAATCACACCAACAGAGCTGCGTAGGGTCAACGCTGGGCCGGTACGGTCGTACACCCATTTACGCGTGCCGTCGTTAGCGCTAAGGCCGTAAATGTGGTTGTCGCCACTGCGTGCAATGACCAAACCATCAAAATACCTAGGCGCACTCAACACCTCACTGCTGAGCTTGGCTTTCCATAAAAATTTACCGGCTATGTCGTAGGCATAAACCCAACCCGTTTGCGTGCCTACCATAACCAGACTGCCACCGACACCCACCCCTCCGGACAACACCACTCCACTTTTAACCCGCCACTCTTGCTTGCCTGAGACAGCATCAAATTTTGCTACTTCACCTTTGCTACTAGCAGCATAAACATAGCCTGCCTCAACCACGGGCACAAAATCAAAGTTAGCAGACTCACCAAGCTCTGCTTGCCACAATACCTTACTCACGTTAACTGACTTAAACTCAACCAATGGATCAGGCGCATCGACAGGCACACGGCCAAACAAGGTGTCGGTCAAATTTTCTTTGACCTCACCTATCACACTGCAAGCGCTGAGCAAGAGCAAACTGAGCGCCAATATGCAGGTGGTTTTTTTGGAAAATGATGAGAACAAGGCAGTACCCCAGGATTTAAGTATTAAAGCGAAGGCCTTAGATTAAGCCAATGATTCGAGTTTCTTTTGCGTTAAAGCGCGTACTTTTCCAGCCGGGTCTAATTTATCCAAGGCCTCTTGGTAAGCGGCTTTAGCCTCGGCATTTTTGCCTAAAGCGGCTAAAACGTCGCCTTTTAAGTCGGCAAACAAACCATCAAAACCGGCTTCGTGCGATTCATTTAACAAATCCAAGGCGCCATTTAGGTCCTTTTCCTCAAAGAGGATGCTGGCTAATTGCAAAGTGGCTAAAGCCTCCACACTGGGTTCGCTGGCATGCTTGGCAGCCCATTCTAATTGGGCTTTAGCGCCGGCCACTTGCTTGGCTTGGTAATTGGCTTTGGCAGCCAGCAAGGCGGCACGACCAGCATACGGTGTGCCACTGTAATCGTCCATTAGGCTGGCTGATTTTGCTAATATGGTTTTTAGGTCTTTGGGATCGGCCACCACCAATTCTTGGTATAAGCTTGAAGCGGCTAAGGATTGTTTATTTTGGTAGTAATGCCATGCCTGATAAGCGGCGTAACTGACTAATAGGGCAATAAAAACACGGCTAATTAAGGTGCCGTGCTGTTTCCACCAAGCTTTGAATTCGTCTAAT